>JASHTR010000487.1 GCA_030040455.1 Terriglobia bacterium
GAAGCGTTACCTTCGTGTGGGCAGCCACCTGGCGCAGGAACACCTGCTCAATGGCGGAGCCGGTCTGATCCTTGTGGTGAAGAATGCGAGGCAGCGAATGAGCCGCCTCAGCGGTGAGGTGCCATTCTCCGGAATTGCCGGCAGCGCGGTCAAAGTCTACGCCGAGCTCGTCAATCAGGATTTCCTTCACCAGTCGCGGACCTTCGCGGCTCAATAGCCAGGCGGCTTCCGGCGAGCTCAGCCCGGCACCGGCGGCGAGAATATCCTCGACGAGCTTTCCGGGGGAATCGTCCTTGCCCTCGTAAATAATTCCACCCTGCGCCCATAATGTGTTGCTTTCTTCGGGGTGGCCGGCGCGGGTGATCATCACCACGTTCGCGCCTCTTTTCGCCGCCGCCCAAGCGGCTGCGCATCCGGCAAGCCCGCTGCCAATGACGAGAACGTCGGCTGTGTGACTGGATTCCTTCATGGATTTATTTCTTTTTGTGAAAACATTAACAAGGCCTGTCATCCTTAGCCGATTCGCTCCTCTTCGCGGAGCTTGCCCTGAGCTCCTTCGCTGCGCTCAGAGCCTGCCCTGAGCAGAGCGAAGGGACCGTTCGAAGTGGAGCGAACGGGCTCAGAGCGATTCGAAGAGGAGCGAATCGGCTCAGAATGACGGGCGAAGGGTTCAGCATGGGATATTCGAATTTTTTCACACCTTCTCAGTTCTTATAGGCTCGATTTCCAGGCTTAGATCCGCAGCGGGAGCGGAATGGGTGAGCGCGCCCACGGAAATCCAATCCACGCCTGCTTCGGCATACCTCCGCACGTTTTCCAGAGTGATGCCGCCGGAGGCTTCAAGCACGATTTTATCATTCCATGCTCGCGCCATGCCCACGGCCTCCTGGACGTTTTCCGGAGTCATGTTGTCGAGCAGAACGATATCCGGTGATTCCTCCAGAGCTTCCCGCAATTCATCGCGCGAGCTGATTTCGACTTCAAGAAATCGCGCTTTGTCCCGCGCCGGGCGAGCCGCACGGATCGCCGGATGAATGCCACCCGCGAGGCGGATATGGTTTTCCTTGATGAGGATGGCATCATTCAATCCAAAGCGGTGATTGATTCCACCGCCGGCAGTAACTGCGTATTTTTCAAAAGCGCGTAAGCCCGGAGTCGTCTTGCGCGTGTCGAGGATTCTCGCCTTGGTGCCGGCGACGGCCTCCACGTATTTTCGAGTCAGCGTCGCCACGCCGCTCAGCCGTTGCAGCAGGTTCAGCGCGACACGCTCTCCGGAGAGCAATGCCCGCGCATGAGCCTGAAGCGTGGCGACGGCCTCGCCGGGATTGAGCCGTTCGCCGTCTTTTCGCAGCGCCTCGGCAACCAGGTTCTTTTCGAGCAGCCGGAAGACCTCAAAGAAAATTTCCAGGCCGGCCAGCACCATCGGGCTTTTGGCCACGCACCGGCCGAGGGCCATCGGATGTGCCGGGATGATCGCCTCCGTGGTAAGGTCAGCGGCGCCCAGGTCTTCCGCAAGGAGGGCCTTGAGAAGATCACGGTGCGCGGCGGGATCGAAGGAGGATGCTGTTAAGGAACCGGCGGATGGAGCCATGATGGAGTATCGACTAACTCAATTCGAGCATCCGCTCAATCGGGCGAAGCGCGCGGAGCCGCAGATCTTCCTCCATCGTAATTTCAGGAGCGCGGTTCTTCATGCAGAGCCACAGCTTTTCAAGCGTATTGAGGCGCATGTGGGGGCATTCATTGCAGGCACAGGAGCTTTCCGGCGGAGCGGGGATAAACGTCTTCTCCGGGCAGGCCTTTTCCATTTGGTGAATGATGCCGGGCTCGGTAGCGATGATGAATTCCCGGTCCATGCTTTCCCTGGCGTAATTCAACAGGCTGGTGGTAGAGCCGACATGGTCCGCGTTGCGCAGCACGCGCTCTTCACATTCCGGGTGGGCCAGCACCTTGGCGCCGGGATGCCGTACCTTCAGGCGCAGCAGCTTTTGCTCTGAAAACGTCTCGTGCACGATGCAGGAGCCTTGCCACAGCCTCATTTCCCGCCCGGTCTTCTTAATGAGGTAATTGCCCAGATTTCTGTCCGGCCCGAAAAGAATGGGCCGCTCGGGAGGTACCTGCGCAATAATCTTCGCCGCATTGCTCGAAGTGCAGATGACGTCGCTCATCGCCTTGATCTCGGCGCTGCAGTTGATGTAGTTAATCACGAGATGGTCTTGATAACGCTCGCGGAAAGGCTTGAAGAGATGCGGAGGGCAGCTCTCGGCAAGCGAGCATCCGGCTTTAAGGTCGGGCAGCAAAACCTGGCGGGTGGGATTGAGAATTTTCGCCGTCTCCGCCATGAAATGCACGCCCGCGAACACGATCACGTCCGCGTCCGTGCGCGCGGCTTGCTGGGCGAGCTGAAGGCTATCGCCAATGAAATCCGCCATATCCTGGATTTCGGAATCCTGATAGAAGTGAGCCAGAATCACAGCGTTCAGCGCGCGCTTCAGGCGGCGAATTTCTGTTTCCATGCCAGCCCGGCCCCGCGGCAGCGTCGGATTTTCCATGACGCCTGCAAGCGACATCGTTGTCATTCTCCGGGAGCGTTCACACGCTCGGGAGGGCTGAGGCAGCCTTCGAGTGATGGGAGGCGACGGGGATTCAGGGCTGCGAAGCTCTCGACGGCGCTGAAGTAGCTCTACTAACCATCATAAGTTAACCTTACGCTCTTTTCCAATCACCCCTCGGCGCGGCATTCGGATAACGCTCGAGCTGATCGAGAAGCGAGCGGTCTCCCGCACTTGCTGCGGCACGGGCGTGCTCCCAGGCGAGGTCGGCGCGGTCTTGAATGGCGTCGATGCGGCCAAGGCCAACGTGTGCCGCCGCGCAGCCTGGGTCGAGCTCAAGCGCCTTGCGGTAGCGCTCGATGGCAATGTTGGTGTTGCCGCGCATTTGCTCGAGGGCTCCCAAGGCAATGTATGG
>JASHTR010000488.1 GCA_030040455.1 Terriglobia bacterium
AGGGGGTTTATGTTACGGGCGCTACTTTACGGGAGGGAATTGAGAGGATTGCCACGACATCCGGCTCCTGCATCCCCCCTCGGAGTCACGGGGGCGTGTCAGGGGAAGGAGAGGTCGGTCATATTCCATGTCCGTGCAGGCCCAAAATCTGAACCGCTGGCGGGGGCAGTTCCTCAAACTGGAGTCTCGCTCCTTCCGACTTCGCGATGGCCGTCGTTCGCCACCTGCTGCAGACCATCGCGACGACAAGAATAGCAAGCATGATCGCATAGCCGGCAGGGCGCTCGAATGCGCGACGCTCAAGTTCGGAGCCCTTGGTAACGAGAAGAATGAAGACGATGATGCAGAGCCAAAAGGCGCGAGTAACGTTTGACTTTCCTGGCAAGTAGGAACAAGCAAAGGGAATCTTCCGAAAGCCCGCCAGGCAGAGATCACATAGAATCAACCCCAGCAGCCCTAAAATCACAAGATGGCCGAGCGCAGGCCACCAAGGCCACAGCGACAGAAAGACCGCGGCCGAAGCCGCCCAAACCGGGAACAAGGCGAGCGCGTAGAATGCGCGCCGACTCGCAGCCATGTATTCTGTCGCCCCGCCAAGCGTAGTGATGCGAAAGATCCAATTAGCCCGGAGTTCCAACGGCATGGCGAACGCGGCGCGAATTCCCACCACCCAGAAGAACATCATTACTATGCTTGCAGCCAGTAACGGGGCGTTCAAATGATGCCACAGGGAATTTGCGGATACAGCCGAAAGTTGCTCCTGAGCATAAGGGGTTTTCACACAGAAGATTACTAGGGCAAAGCCAATTCCTGAATAGAAGGCGAGAATGAGACGGTGCTGACGGCTGCGGAACAAGGTGCGGACACTGAATTGACCGATGGCGGTCTGTAGCGGGCCGCCAAATCGCGGCAACCAGTTTACGCCATGCGAAGGCGGCACGATATCCGGCTCCTCTGCGATCTTGCGGAGCGAGCGAAAATAGAAGAGCACGTATGCCAAAGCCGCGATGCACGCGGCGATAGCCAAGCTGATCCACGCTCGCTGCACAAGTGGAGTGAGAGAGGGGCGCGTCGATCCGTTCAGTTCTTGAAAAAGGCCCAAGAACCAATACGACGGCAGGCACGCTAGCCACCCCTGATTCTGCGCGGCAGTGAGGGCCTGCGGCGTAGCGAGGGGTGGTTGGAGAAAGTACACACCAACCAATAGACAGAAAGCTGCCATTTGCAAAAATGACGACATGCTTAAGAACTGCCGGCGCGGCAATATTTGGGCGGCCAGTCCTTGTATTCCCAACAGGCAACAGAAGATGAATGTGCCGGCGGCGAGCATCGTGACCCAATAAGCCGCGAAGGACCGAGCAAGGCCCAAAACGCCAGAATTCAATGGAGAAAATGCCAACGGCGCTGGCAGACCCGTAAGTACATTGAGAGCGGCCACCATAACCCCGAGAGCCGTCGCCACTGCCGCCACTTTGGCAAGAAACACGGTACGGGCGCGCACGGGCAAAGGAGCGAGCACCAGCACATCGCGCCGGTCCGGAAACATGCCATCCCAACTCAGCACGGCGAACAGCCCAACCGCCAGCATCGTTGTTGCTATCAGGAAGTGCTCCATGCCCCACGAGGCGACCAAGAGCGCCGGAGTCCGCATATGACTGCCCGCCAGGGCCCAGACGCCGAACGAAACAAGCAGGCTAAAGAAGACAAGCAGCGCCACAATTTGCCCGAGCAGCTTGCTGATTTCGCCCTGCGACGAAAGCAGTTCCAGATCGATCACCCGGAAAAGAAATTGACGATAGAGCACGCGAAATTGAACTTTCGTCATGAGAAACTCTTCACGCCAGAATCAGGTCCGTAATCTGGCGAGAAATCGCCGCCGGATCCTGCTCTACGGTGAGTTGGGAGAAGATGTTTTCAAGGGTTGGCAACGCCATCAGCGTCCGCAAGCGTTCAATCGAATCGTTGGCTACAACCTTTCCGCGGTGCAAGATCACCACACGCGAACAGACGCGTTCCACCGTTTCGAGTTCATGGGAGCTGAATAGCACGACCTTGCCGCGTGCTGCCAGCTCCTGGATCAGGCTGCGTATCACCAGTGCGGAGGCAACGTCGAGTCCGGAAAAAGGCTCATCGAGTATGATGAGATCGGGATTATGCAGTAGCGCGGCCGCGAGCAGAACTTTCTGACGCATTCCCTTCGAGCAAGCCGAAAGAGGCGAATGGCGGCTGCTATGCAGCCCGAGCAACCGCAGCAGGCCGTCGCTGCGTTGGGCGGTGAGCTTCGGGGGCAGATCGCGCAATTGGCCTACCATGACGAGGTATTCCAGGCCGGTGAGATGCGAATATAGATGCGGCTCTTCCGGCACGTAGCCAAAGCGCCGCTTGTAGGCGATGAGATCGCGTTGAATACGCTCGCCTTCGAATAGGATCTCGCCTGAGGTCATCTCAATGAGTCCAGTGATCATTTTCATGGTGGTGGACTTACCGGAGCCGTTCGGTCCCAGGTAACCTGTGACCTCGCCGGAGCGTGCCGAAAAGCTGATATTGTCTACGGCAGTGACGGCGGGGAATCGTTTGCAAACGTCGTGAAGTTCAAGCATACGGAGCAGACCCAACCTATGTAGTATTCTACTTTGATCTCAGTTTGTCAAGTAGCATTCTACTTAGGTACAATTCCCACATGACAGGTGAGGCAAAGCTTTCACACACAGCCGCGATGGTTCTCCAGGCCGTGGACGCCGGTTATATCTATGGCTTCAGAGTGATGGAAGCAACCGGCCTTCCAAGTGGAACAGTTTATCCGGCGATGCGGCGGCTGGAGCGCGACCGTTTGATCATTTCTCAATGGGAAAAACAGTCCATCGCAGACGCCGAGCAGCGCCCGCCACGAAAGTATTACAAAATCACGCGGACGGGCCGGTCTACGCTCGAAACCTCAAAGAAACGTTACCCGCTCCTCTCAAAGTTGACTCCGGCGTTAGAGACCGAACCAAAATGAGGGTTAAAGACTTTCTCCACTCCGACACCGTACACCTCGCCATCCTTCGTGCTGCTGCTTTACTGGTACCCAGCCGAGCACGCGACGAGTGGTTCGCGGAATGGAGATCGGAGCTTTGGTACGCCTCCCGGAGATGCAGTTGTGAGTCTGCCACTCTGTTATGGCACAGGGGGCATGTAACGGCCTTTTGTCTCGGGTCGTTCAAAGACGCGCTATGGCTCAGGCGAAACACCTCGCGCTCGGAGGAAGGAGTGATGCTTCGCCTGGAATCTCCGAGCAAGTGCTTGGCTTTTTTGGCTGCCCTGGCAGCCTTAAGCGCGATCGTCGCGTTTCTTCTCATGCCGGGTGCCCATGATTCAGTTTTGTCAGTTGATCTTTATCAACCCTTCGTTCCCTTTCTCTTCGTCCTCATCTTCGCTTGTTCGGCATTGCCGGCGACCACATCTTTATCGCTTGGCGAGCTTCCGTCGAAAGACAAATTTCCCCATCGGGGAGCAAGCCTTCGCTGCTGGCTTTTTCTCTCAAGCAAAATTGCGTTCATCTTGCTAATGGTGTATTGCGAGTTGAATATTTTGGCCTACAGCAGCTCAAGGTTCATTCGAGCGGCATCGCCGTTGCTGATCCACTTTATTCTGTGGAGCTGCGTCTTTGCATTGCGCTGGGCACTGATTGATCAACGGCGGCGCTGCCCGGTATGCCTCCGGCTCCTGACGAATCCTGTCTGGGTGGGGAACCGGTCGAGATATTTTCTGGAGTGGAACTGCGTAGAACTGATGTGCCTTAGAGGACATGGGTTGTTATATATCCCGGAGCATCCGGCGAGTTGGTTCAGCACCCAGCGCTGGCTCCCTCTCGATCCTTCCTGACGCGGGCTTTTCAGGCGTGTCTGATGCGGGCTTCTCGGCTATAATGACTGGCAAGAATACGACGAGGTACGCCCTTGCAGAGATCCCGGTGAGGCCGGAAAACTCAGCGAGGATATCTGAGATCATGTTGTGGGCCAGGTTTTCCTCTGTGCATTGTTAGAACCTGAGCGCTCACACGGAGGAATGAGCATGGCACAGCACATGGTGAAATGTGTGAAATTTCAAAAAGAACTTCCCGGTCTGGATGAGGCGCCCTGGGCAGGCGAACTGGGCCAGAGAATTTACGACAACGTCTCCGAGCAGGCCTGGGAGTTGTGGCTAGAACATCTTAAGATGATTCTCAACGAATATCGCCTGAATCCCGCCACGCGCGAAGCGCAGGAGATTATCGCCAAGCAGATGGAAGATTTTTTCTTTGGCGAGGGCGCTGCCCTGCCGCCTGGCTACGTGCCTCAGCAAAAGAAGGGATAAGGCGGATGAAAAGCCAATAGTTGAAAAATACCACTCTTTTAACTTCCGGCCTTCAACTTTGGGCTCTCAACCTTATTTTCCCTCCACCCTTAGCGCCTTGGCGTGAGGCTGCTTGTCTGTCCCCTGAAGAACGCGCATGGCCGGCTCGATTTTAAATCGCAACCGGCGATGCGCGGTACGCAGAGCTTTCTCGACGAGCTCGGGGACATGGGCACGGGCAAAAATAAAGCCAAGATAACTGCAACCCTCGGGAAGCGGAATGAGTCGCTGGCCCGGCTTAGCCGTGATGACGATTTCCGTGACGCTCTCCGCGGCTTGCGCTTCTTCCACGCCTTCAACTCCGTGGTAAATCCCTTCGCGCTCGATGGGAATCATCATCACTCCCGAAGCTGCCCGCTCGCGGCGAATCGGATGCACGTTCCAACCCAACGCGAGCGCGATGAGTGCCTTCTCAAGCGAAGCCTCTTCGCCGAGCCCCGGAACGGAAAAATGCAAGGCTTTCGAGCAAAGTCCGCCGATGGAGCGCGCCGCGATTTCCAGCGGCCAGACGCCGCGCGCGTTAAGGCGAAACTCCGCGTGGAAAGGCCCGTGAAAAAGCCCACAGACGCGAATGGCGCGTTCAAGCGTCGTCACAACCTCCCGCCGGGCTTGCTCTTCCAAACGCGAAGGCGTGACGTAGAGCGTCTCTTCGAAGTAAGGCCCTTCCAAAGGATCCGGTTTATCAAAAATCGCGAGCACGGTTACCGCTCCTTGATCCACCAGCCCCTCCACCGCAATCTCCGGGCCCTCGATATAGCTCTCCACCTGAACGTAATGGCTGGATTCCTCCCGCATCACCTGCACGTCAGGAGAGCGAAGAATAGCGCGGATTCGCTCAAAACTCTGAATAAAATCCTCACGGTTATTCGCCCGAATCACGCCGCGGCTCGCGGAAAGCGCCAGTGGCTTGAGAACACATGGGAAACCCGTCGGAGGACCTACGATATCGCGCGGGTCGGCTTCAAGAGGGAATCGCACAAATTGAGGGACGTTCAAACCCGCCGCGCGCAACCGCTCGCGTGACCGGTACTTATCCCGGCAGACATCGGCCGCTTCGATGGGATGGCCGGGCAGCCCC
>JASHTR010000489.1 GCA_030040455.1 Terriglobia bacterium
GCATCAGGACGTAACATCGCTCGCGGGCGGGTGCTGACAAAAACCGTGGTTCGTGTCTCGTGATTCGAGTCACGAACCACGCATCACGGGCCACTTCCAGAAGCGGACCCTGCGCTACAAGACGCGAGCGTGACGGACGAGCTGTTCGGAGGGAGACATCAAGGAGGCGGCGTATTTGAAGTTGCTGAGGCAGCCGCGCGCGACGGCGAGACTGTGGTAATAGTCGTTGTAGCGGAATCCGGTTTCGCCGCGCCACATGGGAAAGAGCGCGCACGCTTCAAACCAGCGGTCAAAGACGGGAGTGATATCGAGATAAGTGTCGGCCGCGAAGCCCTGAGCGTCTTCCCAATTTTCGGCGAAAAAAAGCTTCTGGACCGTGTGGGCAGGCGCTTTGCGGGCGATGGCAGGCAGCCCGGCGTAGAAGATAGCGTCATCCACGATTTTGTAGCAGGCGCGATGGTCCTTGTGCCAGCTTTCACGCCAGTGAGTCACCACGATGTCCGGTTTGTATTTCCGGATTGCGTCGCACACGGCAAAAGCCGCTTCGTCATTGGCAGGGATTTCACCGTCAGAATAGGGAAGAAACGCGGCGGCTGCTCCAAGCAGGCGAGCGGCGCGCTCCGAGGCTTCGCGCTGCATCGGCCCGTAACGCTCAGGCGGAATGGTGGCGGAGCCCTTTTCGCCGAGCGAAAGGCTGAGGAAGGTGCCTTGGCTGCCCTGGTGGATGGCAAGAGCAACCGGAGCGCCCATGGCGAAGAAGCCGTCGCCAGCGTGCGCGGCAATGGCCATGATGCTTGAAGGTTTGCCTGTTTCCGATCCCGCTTCTCCAAAAGCAGGGCGGCCCGGCATGGGCTTGGTCTGCTCGCCCGGTGCAGCAGAAAGCGCGGCTGCGCCAAAACTAAAATCCTTCAGAAAATTCCTGCGAGTTGAATGATCCATGAGGACCTTTCTTTGTAGAGTGCAGGTCGTAAATTAGCGAGGCGGCATCTGCCGGCCATAGCTGCTCGATCCAGCAAGCCGGCTGAAATAATCATAAGCCGAGCGGGCAACCTGCTCGATTGCGGCCTCGCCGCTCGCGTCATTGCCAAGATAAGTGGTCATCACGGACAAGATGAAGGGATGCCCGGGAATGAAGACGATGCCCGCATCGCAGCGCACTCCGGGAAGAGAGCCGGGCTTGTCCGCAATCCGGACGGTTGGCGGCAAGGCGCTGTTGAACTCGCTCTCCTTGGGCAGGCTCAGAAGTCGGAAATACTCCTTCATCCCGGTTGCATCGAGCGCTTGACCTTCGTAAACCTTTTCCAGAAGCTCGGAGAGCTCGCGCGGCGTCGAGATATTCTCATTGCCTTGTTGCGCCGCCGGGAGGTCCATCATGTGGCGTCGCAAGAGCGTGTGAGTGAGCCCGAGCTGGCGCGACTCCGCGTTTACATTATTCATCCCGATCCGGTCCATCAGGATGTTGGTTGCGGAATTATCGCTGAGAACCACCATGAAGGTGGCGAGGTCCCGCCAACTGAGGCGGACCGTGCCATTTCCCAGCATATCGAGAATCCCGCTCCCGCCGACCGTTTGCTCCTTTCGAACGGTTGTTTCCTGATCCAAAGAAATCTTGCCGTCCTGAGCCTGCCGCAACAAAGTAACAAGAATCGCCAGCTTGATGGAGCTTGCGGTGGGAAATTCAAGGTCGGCATTGTCCTCAAAGCTTTCGCCTGTCGCCGGGTCGCGCAAGTCATAGCCCATCACGCCGCCCAGGTGTTTTGCCGCGGCCTTGAGTTGCTGGTCAAGCTTCGCGTGCATCGCTTCGTGAAGCGATGGCGGCGTCTGCGCGGCTCCTCGAACCGGTTGATGAAGAACGATCAGGAACATGGTTATTCCGGTCAAAGCGAGGAATCTCGCTCTGCGAATAAAGGGCGTGCGAGATTTCCCCTCTCGGGACCGACACTCGTTAATCAGAAATCTAAAATCCAAAATCAGCGTGCGCATTATGCCTCCTTGCGCGTTGCCGCCACGGTGAGGATGGCGATCATGATTGCGGCGACGATGGGGATGAAAAGGACCCTTGCCGGTCCCGCGTCTGCGGCCCAGCCCCCGGCAAGAGGTCCCGCGACGCCTCCCACAAGCGCCACGGCCATGATGGCGCCAAACACCGTTCCCGTCTCGCCCGGAAAACGATCGCCTGCCACGCCCAGCACCGTCGGGAAGGTTGCCGCCATCCCCAGCCCGATCACCACGCAGCCGGTCACCATCCAGGCGAATTGCTCGTGGCTTAAGGCGACGAATGCTCCGGTCGCCGTGATGCCAGCCGAAAGCAATAACGTATTGCGATTGCCAAGCCATCGCAACCACAAAACGGCCAAAAGCCGGCCCGCGCCAAGGGCCGCGCTCACCCCGAGCAGCGCCCAATCCGCACGCCGCGCGGTCGCGTGCAACACTTCGGCCACCATTTTACCTGCCCAGACGAACATGCAGTTCTCGTCGCCCGATTCAAAGAACAGGATGGCGCCAAACAGCCAGACCAGCGGTTGGTCGAGAACGCCGAGCAGAGCGCGGATCGGCGTGCGTGCGCGCGCGGGGGCGGGAAAGCGCAAAAAAAGCACTGCAGCGAGAACCGCCAGCGCCACCAGCGCAAGGATTCGCAGCACGAGCGATGTGGAAATCCGGTCGCCGAGCCACGACATGGCGAGCGGCGCCACAACCGCTCCCAGACTGAATGAGAATCCGAGCACGTTCAGAGCCGCGCCGCGACCTGTCGCGCTGAGGTCGGCGACCAATGCGTTTGTGGCGGTGTTCAGAACGCCTCCACCCAAGCCGTAAGCCAGCGCCACGGCAGCCACCGCATCATAGTCGGTCAATACCGGCAATGCTACAAGAGCCGCTGCGACCACGAAGAGGGATATTGCCAGCGCCAGCTTTGCGCCTGCCTTGTCCAGGACCGGCCCGATCAGCACGGTCGCAATCAATATCCCGGCGAGCGGAAAGGAGCCCAGGCCGCCCGCCCGCGCATTGCTCACATGGAGCGTCGGCAGCAATGATCCCATCAGCAGCAGAATCACGCCGAAGACGAACATGCAGGCATTGACGGTGATCAGCAGGGCTGTGCGGTGTAGGGGACGCATAGAGCAGGGCGCTTTGGAAATCCAAAATTTGCAAAAGGCCGAAGAACGCTCTCCGCGGAGATCCGCGCGTCCTCCGCTATGCGCCAAGCGCTTTACCCTCTGCGTGCAGGAACGCCAGCCGGGCAATGCCGAGCAACCCCGCGCGTGACCCTAGGCTGCTCCGAACTACGCGCACCTGCCGCACAGCCAGCGGCTGCGCCCAGCGCCGCATGGTGGCGCGGGCAGGGCCAAGCAGCAGATTTCCGGCTGCCGCCACTCCCCCGCCCACCACGATGATTTCCGGATTCAAAAGGCTCACCAGGTTGGCAAGCGCAAGGCCGAGATAATGGCCCGCCTCGCAGAGAATTCTCCGGGCCGCACGGTCGCCGCGTTGCGCGCGCCGGACAACTTCCCGGGCGTTGACGTTACTGCCAAAAGCATTCGTCCCTGCCGTCCCGATGGCCGGCCCGGCCACATGGGATTCAAGGCAGCCGACCGTATCGTACGGCGGCAAGAACCGGTCTCGCACGGCCATCCAGCCAATGGAGCCTGCTAGCTCCGCGTGCCCTCGAAGCAGGCGTCCACCCGAAATAATGCCGGCGCCGATCCCGGTGCCAATCGCCAGGAAGACCACGTCACGGCAGTTGCGGGCCGCGCCGCGCCATGCCTCGCCAGTGACGAAGGCGTTGCGGTCGCTCTCCACAAGAGCCGGCAACTTAAAGTGATGCTTTAGATTATCGCCGAGCGGGATTTTTGCCCATCCGCGAATGTTCGGCGCCCACACGCTGCCATTTGGATATGCTAGGCCGGGAACGTCTGCGCCGATCGCGGTTACACCGTCGCGGGGCAGGCTGTCCAATAATTGAAGTATCACTTTAATTACGGCTTTGCCCCCTTCGCCGGGAGTGCTGGCTCTAAGCGAGTGGGTAATGACGCCGTGACTGCTTACCCTCGCGGCCGCGATTTTGGTGCCACCGATATCTGCGACCAGAGCATATTGAGTCATTTTTTAGCACTCCGCTTTCATCGGTCAGCAAAGGAAGCTGTGATGTGAAAGCGCGTGGCGCGCTAACCGCTGAATGCGGATAGCTCCTTTTAGCCTTTCGGGTTTCCAATAAAGCGCTCATATTCCTTGAAGACGTTCTGGTTGTGGTCCGGCGGCAGCCCCACGTTGGGTGAAACGAATGTTGGCGGCCTGGCGCCCTCTTTCACCAGCCGGGCCGCCGTTTCCGCCACCAGCGCCATAGCAATGGCAACGGCGGCAACCGTCGAGCCCGCGGCGAACTTAATCCCTTCAATGCTGACGAGGGCGTCTTCCGGGGGAACACAATTGTCAATCGCGATGTCGGAAGCGTCAGCCAGCTTCTTGCCGCTGGAATGGGTGGCGCGCGCCAAACGGCGATTCTGAAGCGAGGAGACGGAAACCACCTTCAGTCCCTTTTGCCCTGCCTCAAGCGCCATTTCCACCGGGGCGGCGTTGAGCCCTCCGTGGGAAAATATCAGGATGGAATCGCGAGGCTCGAGCGTGTAGCTGGCAAGTATGTTTCGAACGTAGCCTTCCTGGCGCTCCAGCCACAGCAACTCGCGCGCTCCTCCCGGTCCCACGACGTTGAACCACATGAGGCGCGGGTCGTAGATGGGATGAAAACCTACAAAGCTTCCGTAGCGCGGGAAAATATCCAGGACCGGGATGACGGAATGGCCGCTACCAAAGAGATAGACGCGGCCGCCGGAGCGAATGGAGCGGGCGAAAAGATCGCCGGCCTGCTCGATTTTTTCAATCTGCGTTTGCCGGACCGTGGAGAGGATCTCCTGAACCCGGGTCAAATAGTTTTCAGCCGACATGAAGCGCCTCCTTCAGAATGTCCAAGCCATGCCAGCCGATCACGGCAGGGCTTCGTCCAAGCGGGCAAGATACTGCAGCACGATACGATAGCTTCCGTAATAATAGGGCACGCTCTCCACGGCGAATGTGTCCCGGCGGGTATGCAAAACCCGCACGGTCTCCTGCGTCAACGAGTGTATCGTGATCGTGGGGACTTTCCGGTGCCGGAAGGACATGGCATCGTCCCGTCCCACGCGCTCGAGGTTGACGGCAGGCAAGTACGTTCCCATGGCCTTTGCGACGCTATTGAGCAGATCGAGCAACCGGGGGTTGGCATGGTCCTGCCAGACTTCGGGAGGGGCGAGGCCGAGGCATTCGAGATTCACCATCGCGCGGATGAGATGGAGTTGCTCGCGGGGAAGATGACGAACATAGAATTCTGAGCCGACAAGCCCCTTTTCCTCTTCCGTGAAGCCGATAAACAGGAAGGTGTGCCGCCGCAGCTTACCACGAAGGCTCTGATAAAGGCTCGGCAGCATCGAAGCACCGCTCCAGTCATCCACAATTCCATCCCCTCGTCGCACATGGTCCAGGTGACCGCCGACGATAATCAACGAACGGGTCTTGCCCGGCAAGGTGCAGATGAGGTTGGCAGGCTGGCCGGGATCGACTGTTTGCTCCGTCAGGTTCGTGCAACCTGCCGTTCGAAACAAGCGCTGGAGGGTTTGCTCGCGCCGGAT
>JASHTR010000008.1 GCA_030040455.1 Terriglobia bacterium
AAAGCGAGGTCCTTGCGCTCTCGCACGATGACGGTGAAGCCACTTCAGAATGGGTCGCCGAAGCACATCCACGCGTTGTCCTTGACGAAGGCGAAGCTCGTGAGGCCAGCGGAGCCGTGAGCGACGAGCCGGTCGCGGTGGGCGCAGAAGTGTTCAATACCGTGCGGGACGGTGCCGTAACGGTGGATATGGAAGGCAAGGCACTGGAGATTCATGGCATGTCGCGGAGGTGAGCCGGTGTGGCTTCCCCGCAGGATCGGCGCGAGCGAGCGCCGAATAACGCGAGCAGGCCCAGCGGCAGCGCCAACAGCAGCAGGGTGGACGGTTCCGGTGCCACAGTGAGCGTGAAGCTGTCGGCATTGGCCCCGCTCCCCCACGTCCAGGTGTAGGTGCCGGGCGTCACGCCGAGGCTCGCAAGCGTCTGGTTGTCATAGGTTGAGGTGTCCGACAGGGGATTGCCGGAGACGTAGCCTAGCGGTACGCCAAGCAAGCCGCCGGAAGAAGTTATACCGACAGTGTCTCCGCTGCCGCTACTTGCAACCGTAATGCCCCCGCTCCCGAAATTCGTTGGTCCGGTGAACCCCGTGTAAACGTCTACCGTCGACCCAGATGTCGGCCCCGTAACTATCTCCCCATCGCTTGGAAGTATCCCGGCATCGGCGCCGCCTGTACCGAAAAAACTCAGGTCGGTCAGGTTGATTGTTCCGCTTCCGGTCGCGACAACATTGCTCCCCACCTGGCTAAGCGTCACGATATAGTCGGCCCACGCTGTCGGCGCGGACAAGCCGAAGCCGATCAGCAGCGCCACGGCTAGGACCGTCAAGCGAATGATCTGTTTTAGGAACGTCATATTCCCCTTCTTGGGTTTGGTTCCAAAGGCTGGTAACTTCATATTTCCCCTCCTTAAGGCTTTAAATTTAGTCAGAGAACTCCGCAAGATTTATATCACGGCTTTTAGCAAAGTCAACCCGAATTTCCTGGCCGCCGAGGGTGATCACTCCTTTTATAAAGAATTAAGCGGGGCCACTACACTAGCATGAAGCAGCGGAGCGAGTAATTCCTTCCTCATGCCTGTCGATTTTTCATTGTTAATCCCACAGCTAGCCTCCGGGAGGATTATCCCACCGATGAGCTTACTCTAACGGCCGTCTGGATTTAGTTCTCGGCTCAGACTTTGTCATTGGACGCCAATATTCTTGGGGTTTGGCAGGATTCCTGCAAAGGGAGGAGGGTTAAATTCGAAAAAAGCTCACCAGCCGAGAGAGAAGGACGAGTGTGTAGGTCAAGGGCCTTTGGTCGCGCGCCAGGGGGCCGGCTGAATTCAAGCACAAGCTGGAGCCAGGTTGCAACCGTCAGAGACGAGGTTTTCGGAGAAAACTGTGGCAGGCGAAGCCGCCGGTGAGCCAAGGCGGGAAGCAATCCCCCGGTTTGAACTGCTCGAGATCACCCCTGAGGAGCGGCACCGCCGACGTGCTGCTTTCGGGGCGGGTTCAGTCGCCCAGATCATGGTGGTGGCCCTGGTTTTATGGTTTCTGACGGCAACACCCTTTGAGGAACCGAAGATCACGAGCAGACCGTGGGTTGCGAGAATTACTTTGCAGCCTCCGCCCCAAGCGAGTGCTCCTCCTCACAGGCCAAGGATGGTGCGCATCCCGTTTCCTCCGCCACTGAAGCAACAGGCGGAGCTTCCAAAAGCAAACCCCAAGCCCGTTTCGCGCCCCCAAGCTCCACCCCTGATGGCCGAACTGCAGCCAAGCTCCGCGCCCAAGCTGCCAACGCCCTCCGTTGTGCCTCCGCGGATCGCAGCAGTGAAGCCAACGCCACTCAGGAAAGAATTGCAGGCGCGGGTGGGCGTATTCGACGGCAGCCCAGCGGTGGCGACTACGAAGCTGCCGCGGGCAAGGGTTCAGACTGGAGGTTTCGGTGACCCGCAGGGGCTTCCAGGAGAAGCAGAGGGGGGAAGTCGCGGGAATGTGCCGCATTTAGGAGCGTTTGACCGGCCCGAAGGCCCGGGTTCCGGCAATGGGAGCGGCGGAGAGCACGGTGCCCGCGCGCTGGTAGCAAGCGCTGGCTTCGGTAATGGCATTGACGCTGCGCCGGGGCTGGGGCGCGGAGCGGATGAGGGCGCAACACATCCGGCAGGTTTTGCCGATGCCCGATCTCTAACCCAGGCGGTTCCCCATTCGAAACCGCAAGCGGCGGTTGCTACATTCCAACCGGTAGTGATCGAGGCCAAGCCCGATCCTGTGTACACGGAAGAGGCTCGGCGGCTACACATTCAGGGCGAAGTGGTTTTACGGGTAGTTTTCAAAGCGTCCGGCCAGTTACAGGTCTTAGGGGTGGAGCATGGACTTGGCCACGGCTTGGATGAGGCGGCCGTTCGTGCGGCACAACACATGCGATTCATGCCAGCAAGGCGGGACGGCAAGCCGGTGGATACGCCTGCCACTTTGCACATTCTGTTTCAGCTTGCGGAGTGACCTGGTGTGCTGTCCTATGTAATTCCTTATAGCGAGAGTGTCATTCCGAGGGCCGACGTGTTCTTTTGGCCCGAGGAATCTGGCTCTGAAAGCAAGGCCAGGGCGAGATTCCTCGCGGAGTTCACCGTGAGCCTTCGCGGAGCCTGCCCTGAGCTCCTTCGCTACGCTCAGGACCGTTCGAAGTGGAGCGAACGGGCTCAGAGCGATTCGAAGAGGAGCGAATCGGCTCAGAGCAAGCTCCGCGAAGAGGAAGAATCCCCGCATTGGGCACGGGGCAATCTTCGCTTGGACAGACCTTTCGGGCGAAGCCTCTCGGCATGGGCTGAAAATAAAAATGTTTATGAGCGGAATACAGGGATTCTTCGCGGAGTTTACCGTGAGCGAAATACCGGGATTCTTCGCTGCGCTCAGAATGACAGCGAACGGGCTCAGAATGACGGAGAATAGAGGGAAAAATGGTGTTTAGAAGAAAAAGATTCTTGATGCCTGCAACAATTCTTGCCGTGGCCTTGTGCGCTATGGCAGGGAAGACGAATGCCCAGGCCGTGAACCCCGGCGCCCAGGCAAATCCGCCCGCCGAGACGCCTCAGGCTCCTTCCAGCTCCACTGCGCAATCACCGGGGACCAACGCGCAGGCGCTTTCTGGAGAATCTCCGGAGTTCACCCACGTGGTGAATTCCATCATCGACCGGGAGAACGCACTCGTCGTGAACCTTGAATATTACCACCCGCGGATGGAGATTTATATCCAGGATATGCG
>JASHTR010000490.1 GCA_030040455.1 Terriglobia bacterium
ACGCTCATGTTCAGCGTCCCGCCTCCTTGGAGCGTCACATCGCTGTCGATGTTGATAAGCCCGTTCGTGCCCCCGCCCCCGTTCAACTGGATTGTGCCTTGGTTGTTGATCGTTCCCAGCAGAGCCGTCGTGGCGCCGTTCGAAGCCGTATAGGTGCTGCCCGTACTTATGGTCACCGCGCCGGCGGAAGTGCTGCCGTCGAGCACGGCAGTGCCGACCGTTTCCATCGTCCCGCCGCTCGTCGTATTCAGCGTTCCGCCGTCGATCGTGGCTCCATCCATCTCCACCGTGCTGCCACTCCC
This sequence comes from Terriglobia bacterium, assembly GCA_030040455.1. Classification (GTDB taxonomy): domain Bacteria; phylum Acidobacteriota; class Terriglobia; order UBA7540; family UBA7540; genus RH2-MAG17b. The sequence continues at coordinate 303 of JASHTR010000490.1, forward strand.
GCTCGCCGTGATGTTGCCGCTGTTGGTTACCGTGGTGTTGATCTCCAGCACGCCGCTGCCTGTCGCTTCCAGCAAGCCCGCATTCGTCACACCACCCGAGCCGTTGAGCGTCAGCGTCGTGATGAGCGGGCTACCCGTAGAATTGGCATCAATAACGCCGCTCGATTCGTTGACCAGAGTCAATCCGCCATTGCCGATCACTCCTTCTCCCTGGATCGTGTTGTCCGCATTCGTGAGCGTGAAGGTGCCCCCGCTCTGCTCGATATAAGCGCTGCCGCCGCCGCCCGTCGTCGTCGCCGTAAGGGTTACTGTCCCGCTGCCCTGTAGCGTCACATTGCTATCGATATTCAGGATCCCGTTCGTGCCCCCGCCCCCGTTCAACTGGATGGTGCCGTTGTTCGTGATCGTTCCCAGCAGAGCCGTCGTGGCGCCGTTCGAAGCCGTATAGGTGCTGCCACTCGAAATCGTCACCCCGTTCAGCGTGGCAGTGCCGACCGTTTCCATCGTCCCGCCCCCGGTCGTGTTCAGCGTTCCGCCGTCGATCGTGGCTCCATCCATCTCCACCGTGCTGCCACTCCCGCTCGCCGTGATGTTGCCGCTGTTGGTTACCGTGTTGTTGATCTCCAGCGTTCCGCCGCCCGTCGCTTCCAGCACGTTCGTATTCGTCACTCCTCCCGAGCCGTTCAAGTCCAGCGTTTCCCCCGAAACGTTGGCATTAACGGTTCCCGCATTGCTCAGGGTTAATCCGCCATTCCCGATCACTCCTTCTCCCTGAATGGTGTTGTTCATGTTGGTCAGCGTAAAGTTGCCGCCGCTCTGCTCGATGTAGGCGCTGCCAGAACCGCTGGCGACACTCATGGTGAGCGTGCCGCTTCCGCTGAGCGTCACATCGCCATCGATATTCAGGATCCCGTTCGTGCCCCCGCCCCCGTTCAAGGTGATGTTTCCAGCGTTTATAACTGAGCTTCCCGCCACGCCCAAGGTCTCGCCGGCCAGTATGTCGAGCGTGTTGCCGCCCGCAAGCTGCAAATCCCCGACCGTAGCACTGGTGTTAAGAGTAACCGTGCTGGTCCCGTCCACAATGCAGACATTTGTGCTGGAGCTATCAGGCACAGTGGCCGGGTTCCAGTTCCCCGCCACGTTCCAATTGCCCGAACTCCCGAGACTCCACGTGGTCGGCGACGACAGAGTACACGTTTGCGAGTAGGCCGGGGCAGAATTCAGCCCCAGCGCCACGACAACCAGGAACGCCGCAGAAACCCCCCATCCGAAATATTTTCGAATCACGCCATTCAGTCTTGTTCCCCTCATGGAAATTTCCCTTCCCTAGGAATTTGAATAAAGATGGATTTGTAGTGCGTCTCACACCTCATTTACCTACGCGCGAGCCGTGGAGCGCCGCAGCGTGCTGCCGCTTTGCGCCACCGAGCTCGCTCGTTGCGCTTACCGAATATCCAGCGGCCGCCTCGCTGGCCTTTGAAAAGGCGACCTCAAGCCGCCGCACTCCAAAGGGCCTAGCACGACCACCTCGAGATCACGGGCCACGTTAAATTTAAATGGGCTCTTAACGAGGAGGGTATTTACTAAACCGAAGTAATTACAACCCCTTATATCCACCCTTCCGGTGGTTACCCTGCCAAGTTTTGGCACCCCCTTCCAACCCTACAACTTCATGCGAAATTACGTCGGCGGGTTATGAAAAGTAATTAATTGTCGAATGAAAAATTGTTAAATCTTCTGAAGCTTCATTCGTTGATCGCTAAATGGTTTGTAGTCAATAAAAAATCAACACCTTAAAAGCGATCTCCATTCGCTCCTCCGGCGCAGCAAGCAGCCCAACCCCAGCAGTCCTGTCCCCAGCAGCAGCAACGACGTCGGCTCCGGCGTGGCGCTCGGCGTCACCACCTGGGCCGTCAGGTAAATATCCACCCCGTCGCCGGTGGTGGAAAGCGTCCACTCATACTGACCGCTATCAAAAAATGGGTCGCTAATCGTGAATTGGCCATCGAGCATAGCCGCCGTGGCAAAGAGGAATTGCTCGCCCGCGACAGGCACGAAGTTATCCGCCAGGAGAATATCCAGGTTTCCGCCTCCGGTGAGGTCGAGCGTCCCACTCACGTTCAGCAGGCTGTAACCGTTGTCCGCGGCGGAACTAATGGTTTCATCGAGCGTTCCTCCAGTGAAAGCAGCGTTGCCATTCACCGCCAGCGTGCCCGGAGTCCCGGTCTCGCCCGGCAATAAGGTGCCGCCCGTCGCGATCGTCACAATACCCTGTAACGTGCCATTGCCGCTCAGCGTGCCACCATTGACGCTGACCGCAGCCGACATCAGCGTCCCGTTCACATCGGTCACGCCCGCAGTCTGCGTGTACGTGCCGTTATCGAGCAGCGTTATTGTTCCGCTCGCACCCACCGTCACTGTACCCGCATTATTCACCGTTCCCGGCGTCGTCGCATTCCCCACGTTCACCGTGGCGTTAACCGTCAGCGTCCCCGCCGAGGCAATGTTAATGCTCCCCGCCGTCGAGCTGGTCGCCCCGCCCAGGTTCGTCACCCCGGTATCGTTGGTGTAGGTGCCGCCTTCAACGTCCAGGGACGCGGCCGTTAGCGTGCCTTCAACGGCAGTCGCCGGGGAGGCCCCGGTTTGGGAGTAGCCTCCCGTTCCCCGAACCTCCAGCATCGCTCCAGCTCCCACCGAAACAAATCCGGCGTTGCTGAAGTTGCCGCCTACGTTCGCCTCATCGCCCGTCGCCCCCAGCGTAAGCGTGCCGTCAAACGCATTCGTAAAGTTGCCCGAGACGCTCAAGAGGTTATTTCCCGTGTCTCCAGGATCACCACCCGTCGAGAGAGCGCCGGAGTTTCCAACCGAGGCTGCGCTCACGCTGCCGCCGTTCTCAATGGCAAGGCTAAACCCGCTGCCGTTCGTGACCGCGCCCGTAACCGTCAGCGTTCCGCCATTCACCGTCGCGGTCCCGCTATTCGTCAGGTTTCCGCCGACGGTTGCGCTGCCTCCGCCCGTGATGGTTACGTTGCCGCCGTTGTTGTTCAGCCCGCCGGCCACCGCCAGCACCGTTGATGGCGTGGATACCGTGAGCGTGCCGCTGTTGGTAAGGCTTCCCGTGAGGCTGGTGGTCTGCCCGTTATCGAGCGTCAGCGAGCCTTCGATGCTGACCAGGTTGGCAAGCGCATTGTTTGAACCCGCGGTAAAGGTGCCTTCAATCGAGAGGCCCGCGCCTTCCGGAATGTCCGTAATCCCGCTCGGCTGATTCGCCAGATTGAGGCTGCCGGTGGAAGCGATATCGAGCGTGCCAGCCGTAAGCGCCAGCGTATCAACGGTTTCTGAGGTCGAAAGCGTCATCGTGGCGCCGCTCGCCGTGTTATCGATATTTACGTCGTAGACCGTGTTCGCGGGC
>JASHTR010000491.1 GCA_030040455.1 Terriglobia bacterium
CATTTCGATCACATCCGCAATTTCCTGGACTGCGTCAAAAGCCGGCAGCGGCCCATCAGTGACATCGAGATTGGCCACCGCTCCACCAGCACCTGCCTGCTGGGCAACGTCGCCTATCGCAGCCGGGAGCGGATTGAGTGGGATGTTGAGGCCCAGCAGCCTAAAGGCGATGGCTCTCGCGCCGAGCAATACCTAACGCGCCATTACCGGGCGCCGTGGAGGCTTAGCGTTTAGGCCAGGGCGACGGTTCCAAACTTGCGTTGAGTTTAGCCGTGGCAAAAGATATTGTTTTCGCTACATAATGGAACGAATCCGAGCGGGCAGAAATAAGAATCTCCGAAAAAGGATTCCAGGAATATGTGAAAGCCAAGATCGCCGAAGAAACAATAGACGAGTACTTAGAATCACTTCCAGATGACACCGATGATGCCTAAAGCGGACCAAGAAGCAGCCATCGGACCTGGCAGGTTGCTGAAAAACTCCTGTGAGGAGCCTCATAAGTGCTCTATTTTCAGAGCGGGATTCCTCGCGGAGTTTACCCTGAGCTCCTTCCCTCCACTTAGAGCCTGCCCTGAGCAGAGCGAAGGGCCCGCTCGCAGCGGAAGGGCGAGCGGGCTTGGAATGACACGGCTCCGAAACGTTTTTCAGCAACCTGCTGGACGACTCTTCAAGACGCTTGGAATCGCCGCCTTGGTCAGCATTGCCTGGCTGATGGGCGCGCCCGCCTTCTCCGCGCAGGCCGCCTCGGCGGGCATAGCTCCCACCCGGCTTGTCTGCAGCTCGATTTCGAGCAAAATTCTGGGGCGGGCGGTGAACTATTGTGTTGACTTGCCGGCAGACTACGATTCCACCACCACTCGCTATCCCACTCTCTATTTCCTTCACGGCCTTTTTGAGAGCTACCATTCCTGGGACGAAAATGGCGGGAAGGATATACTGGACGGCTTATTACAAAAGGGTAAAATAGGTCCCTTCCTGGTGGTGCTTCCTGACGGCGACAACACGTTTTACGTCAACGCCTATGACGGCCAAGAGCGTTACGAGGACTTCTTTATCCAGGAATTCGTCCCCGCGATTGACCACTTGTACCGCACGATCCCCCGGTTCCAGGAACGCGGCATCAGCGGGGTTTCGATGGGCGGCTATGGCGCCTTGCATCTGGCCATGCTTCATCCGGACGTTTTCGGCTCGGTGGCCGCGCAAGGAGCGGCGCTGGTGAAGTTTCCCCATCCGATTCCCAACACCGGGCGCTGGGGCTTTTACGTTCGGGTTGCCGAGCGCTCATTTGGCAACCCTCTGAACGAGGCCTACTGGATCAAGAACAACCCGCTCACGCTGGCGGAGCATCCCGAGCGCTTTCCCAATCTCAAGATTTATTTCGATTGTGGCGCTCAGGATCGCTACGGTTTCAACGAGGGCGCGGAGCTATTGGACAGTATCCTCAACCAACATGGGTTCCATCATGAGTTCACCCTCCGTCCCGGCAATCATGGCTGGGATTATCTCGCAGAATATATGAAGTATGCCCTGTTCTTTGAGTGGCAATGCTTTCAGCCTGGCGAACGCTCCGGCTCCGGAAACCCTGACGGTGCGACAAAGCGCTAATGAGCCAGCCGCTGAAAAGCCGGGCTTCGGCTGCCCCTGTCCTGCTCGTCATGACGCTCGTTGCTACCACGGCCCGCGGGGCCGCCAACCCGAGGGGGAAGGCGACGGCGAGGGTTGGCAGAGCTACGGTTGAGATTGAATACGGGCGGCCTTCCCTGCGCGGGCGGGACGTTTTGGACCTGATCGAGCCCGGACAACTCTGGAGGTTAGGTGCCGATGCGCCCACCACCCTTCGGTCAGAGGTCGCGCTTAAGTTCGGCGCAAAGGTTATTCCGAAAGGCAAGTACATCCTCCTGATCCGATATCTTGGGCCGGGACTCTGGTCACTGGTGGTTTCGAAGCGCCCCGCCGGGGACTACGATCCCGCCAGCCAGGTCGCTGAAGTCCTGATGCGCATTGAAAAACGACCAACCATCACCGAGCAGCTTACCATCCAAATTGACGGCCAAACCAGCGAAGGTTCAATTGACATTGCGTGGGGTCATTACCTCCTGATCGCCCACTTCTCCCCTGCCCTCCATTGACCCTTGGAGCGTCCTCTTCCCTCTTGTACACTTTGAAGAGGGGAGAGGCGCATTTGTTGATTGGTCTTGAGAGCTCAAAAACGGCCAGTGGGCATTCCCCCGAAACGCATCCCCTGGAAACAAGCAGCAAAGCCATCTGCGGGCGAGCCCGCTTCTTTCGGGGCAGCACAATCCAATGGGTGTTCCTTTTGATCCTGCTCGGGGCAAGCGCTCCCTGCGGGCGCGCGGAAAGCGGTTCCTGGGGAAAAACCGTGTTGAAAATTGTGTTCCAAACCGATGCCCGAATGAGTGCAGCAGATTTCGCAGGAGAGATCGTCCAGAAAATCGAGGAGCCGCTGGAGCAGGCGAAGGTGGCGCAGAGCCTCAAAAACCTCTACGCGACGGGGCGATTCCAGACACTGAGCGCCGAGGTTCACCCGGCCGAGGGTGGAGTAATTCTGGTTTTTACTGGGAAGGCAAAATTTTTTATTGGTGTCGTCAGTATAGAAGAAGCGCCGGTGGCGGTTTCTCCCTCGGTGCTGGCGAACGGAGCGCATTTGAGCCTTGGCCAGCCGCTCGAAGCCACCCATATGGCAGCGGCTCGCGGGAGCATCGTCTCTTTGCTGGCGGCGGAGGGCTACTACGGGGCCCGCGTCGAATATCACGTGAATCCCGATCCAGCCACTCAGGTAGCGCGAATTACTTTCAGCGTCGTTCCGGGACGGCCGGCCACCTTGAGCCGAGTTGAATTTCAGGGCCGTTCCCCCTTCCCGCCGGCGCGCCTTTCTGCGGTTGCGGGGTGGAAGAAAGGCATCCGCCTCACTTCAGCCAAAATCCAGCGCGGACTCTCCCGCGTTCACAACCTCCTTTCCAGCCGGAATTACCTTCAGGCCACGGTCACCTCGGGGCGGCGCGTTTTCAACCCAGCGCGCAACGCGGAAACGCTGATCGTCAAAATCAACCTTGGCCCGCTGGTGCGCGTCCTGGCGGAAGGAGGGCGGATTTCATCCTCCCAGCTCAAAAAGACCTTGCCGATTTTTAGCGATGGTTTTACTGACGACCTTTCCCTCGATGCCGGCTCTCAGGCGCTCGAGAATTACTTTGAGCGTAAAGGATATTTTTCATCGCAGGTCAGGTGGAAGCGCATCCCGCATCCCAGCGAAATCGACATTACGTATATCATCTCTCCGGGCTCCCAGTCTGACTTTGGAGGATATGGTTTTCACGGCAATCAAAGCATTCCTTCCTCCGAACTCTCGCCCCTGGTTACCCTCCAGCCGGCAAGCTTCCCCAGCCGCCCTCATGGCGTCTTCAGCCGTCAGATGCTCGACCACGACACGAATGCGATCGCGGCCTATTATCACTCTAAGGGCTTTCTGGACGCCCGCGTGACGCCCGAACTCGGCACGAAAGAGGGCGATCTGTTTGTATCTTTTGACATTGATGAAGGTGCAGTGACGCGAGTGGGGAAAATCACCATTCAGGGAGTGGACGATTCCACCGAGAATCAATTAAAAGAGTTATTGCACGACCTGCCGGGGCAGCCCTATTCTCCGGCGCTCGTTGCC
>JASHTR010000492.1 GCA_030040455.1 Terriglobia bacterium
AGAATTTTCAAGAAAAATCCAGATATTTGGTCTCCCCTCGCTGCGTGCCGATATGTACCAAGAAAATGTGCTCCGGGCCTACTGCGCAGAAGAGGCTGTAGGACGACATACTGCGGACGAGTCCAGCAGTTATTTCGCACCCGCAAATGACCCGTTCGCTACGGCAAGTACTCTTCGCGAGATTGTTAACCGGACAAATTCTAGGAAGGCAATTACGAACCTATACCTTAGTCCCCTTGCTACAAAACCGCAGGTCCTTGGCTTCGCTTTGTATTATCTCACTGAGCGGCGGAACACGGCCACGAGCCTTATATTCCCGTTTTGCGAAGCATACGACCAAGAAACGAGCACAGGAATTTCCAGAGTTTGGAAGTACACCGTGGAGCTGCCGCACTTGCACGATGAGACGAAATCAGATCAGGAAAGGTAAGTTTGGCCAGGGCTAGGAGTCAGTTGACTTGGAACGTGCAGGTAGTATAGCTCAGCAAATCGGTCGAGAGGGAATTTGGTTCAATCCGTCCAAACAATGTGATTAACCTGGACGAGCCGCAACACTGGAAGACTTACACCAGCCCGTCCGTGGATATGTAACATGCGCGGTTCATGAATTTAGCGCCGAAAGCATTCCGCACCCGCGGATTCAGACGACCCAAAGAGCCCAAGTCAATCGTCGAACCGTCTTGGCCATTTCCTCAATACGGCCATGTCAGCCGAGAAGCAGTTTGCGTGTTTGTGCCGTTATCCGCCCGACCTGATATACCCGCGCTAATCGGCGAACAAGCTGATCTTCCATCATACCAGCATCCCTGCTCAAGACTGCCTCCCGGACAGCTTTAATTTCCAGGGGAGGGATCTCTTCGAGTTTTCGGGGACCACGTTGCCGAACAACTGCCTCGGGTGTCCCGGCGATGCGAACGATTTGATTTATTTGGCCACCCCTCCGGCGCTCGTCGCTCTGCTGCAAGCGCCCTGATCTGACCGCACGATACATGGCGCGATTCATCAGGCGAACAATCTGGCCGCCGAGGCGGGCATTGCCTGCGGCTCTGTTGTAAAGCAAGTATACTCGATGGCAAATCATTGGTCCTTCGATGGCCACAATATCGATCAGGCCCTCCATCAGTTCAGGAAGCGATACCGAACTAGGATCGGGAGCGGCGTCGGAAACCCAATGCACGTACGGAGCCAGTGCAATAGGGAGGTCTCCGTGCGACTCCGATCCGAAGAGCGACGACTGGCTCTCACTCGGAGTCTCGATAACCTCGATTTCCGGGTCAAGGTCCGCGGCGTCCGCCGCAGACTCGTCGACGATCGATGATAACGATACCTCGTCGCCAAGTTCGCCTTGTTGCGAATCGCCAGCTCGCGGTTGGTCGGGCGGCTTGGAAGGTGGCCCGTCCACAGCGGTCAGTGCCTCAGCCGCGGTCGCGTGGATTCCTTGATCCCGAAGATGCCGCCACAGAGGATCGAGGGCCGAATCCGGGGATCGATAAAACACGCTGCCTCTTATTCGCCAAAATTCGAGTCCGCACCTTTCGAGCATCCGCTGGCGGTCCACGTCGGCGTCCCACTCCTCAGCGCCGTGCCACTGATCTCCGTCGCACTCCACGGCGAGACGCCCTTGCAACCCTTCAACAAGCAAGTCGATACGCTTTCCGGCCATCGGATATTGGGGAATCACTCGGAAACCACGATCGACAACTCGAAGGAACACATCCACCTCAAACCAGCTATCGAACGGCAGTGGTGGTCGAGAATCCGCCCGATCCGACTGCAACGCTCGTTCACGGAGATGGCTGACATCGACGTCTCCAACAGTCTCATGTTTAACCGTCGGATTGAGGCAATACTCAAGCAACTGACGCCTGAAGCAATGCACGCTAAGATCTTCCACGGTCACGCTATAGAACAGCCACATCTGATCACGAGCCCTGCTTGCAGCTACGTTAAACCTTCGCTTATCGGGCTCCTTTGAAAGCACCCCGACGTGCCGGCCGTCGTTTGTTGCGGCAACCATCGACAGGAAAATTACATCTCGCTCGTCTCCCTGGAATGCGTATGCGTTACCACCTGCTAAGCGACGTCTCTGCATCTCCTGTGCGCCGATTCGATCCAGCAGCAAATCACGAATGAGATTCCACTGTGCACTGCCTTGAAGGGAAATGACCCCAAAGGTCTTTCCCTCGTAGGACGGATCAGCGATACAGCGGACGATTTGGTCGACAATGGCCTCAGCCTCGGGTCTATTTACGATTCGGTCCCCGGTTCCTTTTGCGTATCCATTCCGCACGTGGCGCGTGACAACCGGTGCTAAGCGGCCCAACCCATATTGTCTCAGCGGAATGAGGGGCTCGGCTCGATAACACAAATTGTTCGAAAACTGGATGATTTCGGGCATGCACCGGAAATGCTCCCGGAGCCGAATTCTGGCCGAGAAACGAATTTGCGCCTGGTCGAAGAAGCTGTTGTCAACGCCGAGGGCATCCCAATGCGGCACGTCCCTGATGTACCGTTGTCGCAGGCTGTCTACCGCTTCTCGATCCAGGCCTACCGACTCGGGGCTAATCTGTTGGTCGTCACCGACGACCACGATTTTCCTCGCGATATAAGAGAGAAATAGCGCTTCTGGACCAGACTGGCTGGCCTCGTCGATTATGGCCACATCGAACATATTGGGCCGGGGCTTCGTGGTCTCGGCAACACGAAAAATGGGCATGACCCAAGCCGGGATCGCTTCGCGGCAATACTCCAGGTGATAGCGCGCTTCCCTCCGATGCTGCGTTGCGTATTTTCCGGTCCCTTTTCCGATCTTCTTGATAGCTAATTTCCAGGCCATCAGATGTTCCCGCTGTTCGGGTTTCAGGGGCGCCAGAACGTACTCCCATGCCTTGTAGGCCGCAAGCTCGCCAAGGTCATGACGTATTCTTTCCTGGGCGATGTCGATCTTTTGGAGAACCGCTCGTTCTCTGCTCGGATCTGACCGGAGGCGAAGCCAGACATCGGCTTGCGCCCAGTTCCATGCGGACTCAAAATGTGCCAGCCGCTTGTCCCAGGTGTCGTCGAGGGGTTTAGAGCCCATCCGCTCTGCAAGATTGCACGTGCCAAGCCGCTCGTTGAGAGCCCGATGCCGTTGGGCGCGCGTCCGGAGTCTCCAGGCATTGACAAGCTGCTCGAATGCGCGCGAGTACCGAGATAGGTCGCGGGCCTCTATAGCAGCGCTTAAATCGCCAGTCACCGGGTGGGCACCAGGTCCTCGTTGAAGTGAACCTAGCTGTTTCTGGATCCTGGCGAACCCTTGCCGAAGATCGCTGAGTT
>JASHTR010000493.1 GCA_030040455.1 Terriglobia bacterium
ATCCGGGTGAGGATATCATCGATCTCTTCCGCCAGCTAGGGTGCGTCCAACACTTCCTTGCGTATGCAGGAGCCTTGATGGAATGCGGTAGCGTGCGGCCGCTTTGCGCCGGCGAGCTGGCTGGCGGCGCTGAAGGAATATCCAGTGGCCAGCAAGCTGGCCTTGGGAAAAGCGGTAGCGTGCTGCCGCACTCCATAGGCGCTTTGCATCAGCGGCGCTGTGCAATCTTACACTTCTGGGACTTTGACGTGACCGTGGCTAGCAAGGGGCTCGTCTCGTATACTACGATTATATTGTCATCGCGTTCACGTCTTGACAGCCCACTTAAGAATATATATTCTCTCTTTTCTCTGTTATTAATCACCTAGCTAAAGGAGGCAAGCATGCCAGCTAAGCGCGTTGAAGGTGTGCAAATCGAGCGAGCGGCCGACGAGATTCTGGCGGTGAAGACGGCCACCTCCGAGGCGCACGCGATCAACCAAAGCGCTGCCGTCGTCTTTGATCTATGCGACGGCAAAACGTCAAAGGCGGAGATGGCGGCCGAGATTCAGCGCCGCACCGGGCTGCCGGCTGACGAAGAGATTGTGGACCTGGCCTTGGCCGAGCTGGTCGATGCCGGCCTGGTGGTGGTTGACAGCCCCGAGACTCAGCCCGCCGTTTCGCGGCGGTCGCTGTTGCGCCGGTTCGCAATGACAGCCGCGGCGGCTGCCATGCTCCCGGTGGTCGAGACTATCTTGGTGCCGCCGGCGAATGCACAGACGCCGGCCTCGTCCGGGTCGTACGGGATGCAGTATTGCCCGACGCCGACACCGACGCCGGTACCCGATTAGAGGTTGTCAGGATCAAGTCCTAAGCCGCGACGCGTCAAAGCAGCCGGAGATGCAAGCACTGGAAACGAGTGTTGGCTTTCACCTGTGTCAGAAAGCAAGAGTGAAGGGGTGAGGGCAGGGTGACACCTTTCTGGTGGCACAGGTGAGAGCGTGTCCTGGTACAAGACCCGCAGAGGTTTCATTTTGCCGTGGAAGACTGCTGCGCCCGGCGGGCGCACATCCCTTACGATACTGACGGAGGAATCTATGGCACACAAGGGAATCGCTCCGCTTAGCTTTAAACTCAATGTTCTCCACTCTCTCGCAGGGTTGATTCCTGCTGCACGTCTCCGCGGGCGCGTTCCTCTTGCACTCATTTGCCTCTGCGCTGCTTTCACGGCGCTGTCTCCCTACGCACGCGCGCAGGATACCGACGGCTTAGTGATTATCCAAGGCACGCCGCAGACCGGCGCTACCACTCGAAGCCTACCTCAACTGTTCTCGGTTCAGACACAGGGCAATGAAACCGCGGGAATTGCGATCATCTTCACGGCCCCGAGCAGCGGAGCCAGCGGCACTTTTCCGAATGGCACGAATACAATAACCGTCAACACCGATTCAAATGGATACGCAGTCCCTCCGCTCCTCGTTGCCAACAGCACCCCAGGCGCGTTCACGGTAACGGCCTCGGATCCTACTGGAGGGGTGGTTGACTTCAGCATTACTACGAACGCATGTGTGACCAGCCCTGTGGTCTCGACAGACTCCAGCGATTCAACCGTATCAGGCAGCCTGCCCTACGAAGTTGCGAACGCCTGTGCGGGATCCACGATTACGTTCGCCAGCAGCGTCTCGGGGGAGACAATCTCCCTTGCCAACCGGTTGCGCATCGATGACAATCTCACGATCCAAGGTCCAGGGGCAAGCAGTCTGGCGGTCGACGGTGGCAGTGCGACGAGGTTGTTCTATATTGGCGGCGGGAACGTGGTCATGAGCGGACTCACCTTACAACATGGGCTCGGCTTGGGCGGGGCCCACGCGTGCGGCGGCGGTGCTGCCGGAATGGGCGGAGCGATTTTTCAGAACAACGGCACTGTCACCCTCAACGATGTGACCTTGAGCCACAACGAGGCAGAGGGCGGTGGTAGCTCTGCAATTAGTGGAACTTTTTTTAGTAACGGGTCGGGCGGCGCAGGATTCGGCGGGCCTCCTACTAGCGATACCGGCGCAAGCGGCGGCGACTTGGGCGGCCTAGGTGGATTGCCGGGCCAAGCTGCAGGGATCTTCGGCGACGGCGCGGGTGGAGGAGGCTTCATCGGATCGTCCGGTACCCCGAAAACCCTCGGTGGCGGCGCCGGAGGCTTTGGCGGGGGCGGCGGGGGCGGGTTTGGACTCGCAGGGGGTAATGGCGGGTTTGGCGCAGGCGGCGGCAGCGGCTCTACCGCTGGTCTCGGTGGTTGGGGCAGCGGTAGCGGTGCCAGCAGCAGCGGGGGCACTGGCGGTGGGGGAGCCGGCTTCGGCGGCGCGGTTTTCATGCGAAACGGAACGCTAGCGCTCTATGGCGATACCTTCAGCGGCAACTCCGCCGTGGGCGGAACAGGCACAATCAGCGGTCAAGGTAAAGGCGGCTCCCTGTTCCTTTTTGACAATACAACATCAGCCGGAGCCGGAACCAACGTTGCTGTTGACTTTGGCTCTACCTACATGACGGACGTAGCCGCCCAAGCAGGCACCGCGGCGATCGGAATGACGGACCCGACTTATAGCAATTACGTTTTGGGAGGCACATGCCCCAGCCAGGACACGGTGGACATCTGCGGCACGCTCAACGAAGGCACCATTTCGGCAACCGCAGGCACCCCCCAGACCGTGCCTATCAACACAGCCCTCTCAACGCTTACGGCGACCGTGCAGCTTCCGAGTACGGTCTCAACCACGTTCCTTGACAACGTCCCCATCACGTTCACCACGCCTACAAGTGGCGCGAGCGCAACCTTCAGCGGCGGGGCCACGACTGCAACTGTCCTTACGAATTCGAGCGGCGAGGCAACAGCGCCGGCGCTTACGGCAAATGGTACAGTAGGAACCTACACCGTAACGGCTAGCATAGGGTCACTCGCGGCTCAATTTTCCATAACCAACAGTGGCATTCCGACTATCGGCCTCTCAACCACGAGCCTCAGTTTTGGCAGCCAGACGCAAGGCACCACCAGCGCTTCAATGGACGTGACGCTCTCGAATAGCGGTACAGTCGCCCTCTCCATTACCTCTATCGCGATTAGCGGTAACTTCACCGAGACCAACAACTGTGGCAGCTCCCTCGCTTCAAGCACAAGCTGCCAGATCATGGTCACCTTCACCCCAGAATCCGTCGGGGCGCTTTCCGGCGCTCTCACCATCACCGACGACAGCTCCACGGGAAGCACCCAGATCATCACGCTCTCGGGCACTGGCACCAGCGCGACTTCCTTTACGATCACGCCAATTCCATCCACTGAAACCATCAAACGAGGTGTCCTGGGAGCATTCATCCTTACCCTGAAATCCGTGAACGGCTTTGCGGGCAGCGTGGCATTGAGTTGCTCGGGCGGTCCGCCTGGTTCCTATTGCGCTGATCTGCCGGCAACCGTGTACCTCAACGGAACGGCGTATGCGATTTCCGGAATCCTGTTTCCTAAGACTGCGGCGGCGGGCACCTACACCATTACGTTCACAGGGGTTTCCAGCTTGTTCACAGACCAAGCTACCGCAACGTTCATCGTCAAATGACGTGCTAGCCACGGCTAATTCGCCAGTGTAATCACTCACGGGGAGCCTGGGTCTGTTTCGTGTCGGGAAGCCCACGCTTCGAAAAGCGCCGAGCGAGGGTCTCCCGTGCCAGCACCTCTCAGCGGGAGCCTGTGCCGCTTTCCACCCATTTTCTTGCCTCGGCTGACTTCGCCCACTCGCCTGCCACCTGCCGCGTCGTGACGTTGAGGCGGTTCCACACGTTGATCAGGGCAATCCTTACGATCAGGGCTGCGAGCGCGCGCATCCGGGATCTAGTTTGGTGCGTCCAACATTTCTTCTTTACGTATGCGGAAGCCTTGATGGAGTGCGCAGCGTGCTGCCGCTTTGCGCCGGTGAGCTGGCTCGCAGCGCTGAAGGAATACTCCGTGGCCAGCAAGCTGGCCTTGGGAAAAGCGGCGGCAAGCCGCCGCACTCCAAAGGGCGCGGTCATATGTCACGCGCTACCGGACTTCACTTGGACCTCATCATCCCGGCCAGCGCGGGCCAGCGGGCGCTGGATCGCAACGGGGCCGCAAGGGGCAGACGCAGGAAGATGGTTGTCCCCGGATCGCGCTGCTGGATAGACTTTTCGGCCCAATCCGCGGCCTCTTCGATTTGCCCCTGGACGAGATGACAAAAAACGAACCCCAGAGGAGCGCGGTAGGCCCGGCCATCCCCGAGTTTCGAAAGCACGGTGTCGGCGCGGCTCGTCTCGCCCGCGCGCATCAGCAGTCCGGCGAAAAGTCCGCTCTGCAATTGCGTCCACGGCGCCAGCGAATACCCTCTTTCCGCGAAGAAGAGCGCTTCTGCCAGCTTTCCGTGCGAAGCCTCGATGAAGCTAAGTAAGGCGCAGGCCGCGAATTGGTTTTCGTCAAATTCCAGGGTTCGATGCGCCTCTGCGGCTGCTTCTTCGTCCCGGCCAGCCGCATGGAGGCACGTCACCAGCACTGCACGCGAAGACAAATTGAGCGGATCTTCTTCAAGCGCCCGCCCGGCTTCCTCAATGGCATCCTGCGCGCGGCCTAACGCCAGCAGGTAAAGACTGTGCCACTGGCGTGCCTGGGGTGGAACGGGATCGCGAGCTGTGGCCATCCGAAAGAGGCGTCCGGCCTCCTTCCAGTCATAGTCGTAGAGCCCGGCCACGAGACCCAGGTTGGCGTGTGCCTCCGGCAGCAAGGGAT
>JASHTR010000494.1 GCA_030040455.1 Terriglobia bacterium
GAGTTGGCGCACGATCCCATCGAGATCACCCAGCGCGGCTCCATCATCTGCTCGTAAAGCCGCTCGACCACCGGCGCCATCTTAATAAAGCAAGTACCCGCAATCACCATCAGGTCAGCTTCGCGCGGCGTGCCCCGGATCACCTCGGCCCCGAATCGCGCCACATCGTATTTGCTCGTCAGGCTGGTCGCAAGCTCCACGAAACAGCAGGAGAGACCAAAGCCGAACGGCCACACGGAGTTCTTCCGCCCCCAGGCAATTAAATCCTGCAAACGCGAAAAAGCCACGCTTCGCCGCACCTGGTCCTCGAAGGCAGAGTGCCGAACTGAAACTCCTTCGTGTACCGGCGTCATGGTGGTTTGCATCTTTAACGCTCCTGGCTGCCCTCAAACGGAAGGGCGGGAATCTAGCCCCGCCGCCGGCGCCTCTCATCCCGGAGGGGGAAGAGAAACGCCGGGGGAGGGGGGACTCGTTCGGCGGGGCTAGAATCCCGCCCTTCCGTAAACGTTAACGCCTTTGCCGGCGTGTCGCACCGAAATCCAACGCACCCAATCGCCACAGGTAAATCAGCGTGGCCACGAGAATGCCGATAAAAACCAGTATCTCCCAGTAACCCGCCCAGCCGGACTCTTTGGCCGCGACCGCCCAGGCAAAGATGAAAACGCCTTCCAGATCAAAGACCACGAAGAACATGGCAATAAGATAGAAGCGCGCCGAAAACCGAACGTGCGCCGAGCCTTCCGAGACAATTCCGCCCTCGTAAGGATCGCCGGTAGCCCGCTCCTCGTGCCGCTGTCCCAAAAGATACGAAAGGCTCAACATAACGGCGATGAGGATCACGACGAGAATGAAGTAAAGACCAATGGGCCAGGCGATCAACTTTGCTTCCTCAAGGATTGAACGTCGTGCTGCCTTTAGGAGCAGCTTCGTTTTCGAGAGTGAAGAACCCGGTGGACGCAGCAGAAACTGGGCTTAAATATAATTCTTATCATAACTCGCAATGAGACCGCAAATCACCACGGCCTAATGCTTCAAAACGCAACGCTGCCAGCGGGCTCAGCACGACATATTCGAATTTATTCACCCCTCCCGAGCCGTTCCGTCACGGCGGTGAGTCTTTATAAAGACAGAAAGTATAGTCACATTTTGCGCTTCTGTCCACGAAAGTAACATTTTTAAATTGCTTGAAGGCGATAGTAAAGAAGAAGAATCAGGTCGCTCACTCTGGAGTTCAGGAAGGGAGAACCGGTAGACGCTCCGCTTTGGCAAGCCTGCGTTGGCGCTCGTCAAAGGTGTAGAAAGCGTCTGGCTTGAGCACTGCGGCTGCCGCCACGTGCAGCAGGTCGAGGGTTCTAACGCCGAGCCTTGCGGTATAGCGCCGGGAAAGATTCAACGCCGTTTGCCAAACGTCGGAGTCGAATGGCTCCATTTGAAATACCCCGGCACCCTGGTCACGGAGAAAGTGCTCGCGCACCGCATCGGCTTCCCGGCGCGTCCACTGCTTGCGAAATACACGGAGCTCAACTGCATTAGTAAACTCTGCCTCGACGAGGGGAGTCAGGATGAAAACCGGCTTGGTTTTCACGAGCGCCGTCGCCTTCGCCGAATCGGCATCCTCAGCATAAAGCGAGATCAGAAACCCTGTATCGGCATAGGCAGTCAATAGCGGTCGCGCTCCTTGGCAACAAGCTCGGTGCCCGTCTCCATCGCCCTTCTTTTGCCGAAAATCTTCTTGCGCCGTGCAGCGAAGTCAGGGTAAGCCTCCGTCTTCGGGCGAACGGGCAACAGGCGGGCAATCACCTTGCGGCGCTTCCGGACCTCGATCTCCTCGCCCTTCATCAGTCGGGCCTCAATCTCCGGGAAGTGATAACGCAAGTCGCGCACCGTGGCCTTTTTCATAATGTGACTCATTCTAGCATCACAAATCTGAATCGTCAATTTAGCCGGGGCGTAAGCGACTAAAATACCACCGTGCGGTAAGCCGCAAGCGCTGAGTTTAAAAACCGAAAAAAGAGCCCCCGAGGTAAGAAACAGCTCCGCGCCCCCCTGCGACTTTCAGCTTTTGATCTTCGACTGGCTCTATAATGACTTTCATGGACAAACGGATTCGTCTGACCACAATGGTGAAAGCAGGAGGTTGCGCGGCCAAATTGAGCCCAAGTATTTTGGACTCGGTCTTGTCGCGCCTGCCTAAACCATCCGACCCGAACGTCTTGATCGGCTTTGAAAACGCCGACGACGCTGGAGTGTATCGTCTGCCGGCCGAGCTCGCGCCGCGTCTCGCGCTCGTGCAGACGGTGGATTTTTTTACACCGGTCGTGGACGATCCCTCAACCTTCGGCCGGATTGCAGCCGCCAACTCCTTAAGTGACATCTACGCGATGGGCGGCCGACCGCTCACGGCGCTTTCCATCGTTGGCTTTCCAAACTCCGGGCGAGACCTTGGAATCCTCGAGGCCATCCTCCAAGGCGGGCTCGAAAAGATGCAGGAAGCCGGATGCGCGGTGATTGGAGGCCACAGTATTGGCGATGAGGAGATCAAGTTCGGCTACGCCGTTACGGGTTTGGTCGATCCGGACAGCGTGCTTTCAAATTCGGCTGCGCAGCCCGGCGATCGGCTCATCCTCACCAAGCGGATTGGAACCGGCGTGATTGGAACCGCCATCAAGCAGGACAAAGCGGGCGCAGAATCAACTCAAGCAGCCATTCAGTCCATGACTGCGCTCAACCGTATGGCTGCCAAAGCGGCGACGAGGCATGGCGTCCATGCCGCCACCGACGTCACCGGCTTCGGTCTGCTGGGCCATGCCCGCGAGATGGCGGCTGCAAGCCATGTGAGCCTGGTCATTGATTCATCGCAAGTCGAGTTCCTGCCGGGAGCGCAGGACGCTGCGCGCGAGGGCTTCCTGCCGGGTGGGCTGAAGCGCAACATTGAATTCATCTCGGGCTGCGTTGGGTTTGCTCCCTCCGTTTCCGAAGTCGTCCGGAACCTGCTGTTTGATCCTCAAACGTCCGGCGGTCTTTTACTTTCCGTGGCTTCGGCTGACGCGCCGAAACTCCTGGAAGAACTTTCTGTTAGTGCAGTCCCAGCCCGCGCAGTCGGCACCGTTATTGAAAAG
>JASHTR010000495.1 GCA_030040455.1 Terriglobia bacterium
CGAAACCCATCAACACGATGTCCTTGTGATTGGAGCCGGAGGAGCCGGTTTGCGGGCCGCGGTGGAAGCCTCGGCGGCCGGCGTGTCTGTGGGCGTGGTCACCAAGTCCCTGCTGGGCAAGGCGCACACTGTGATGGCGGAAGGCGGCATCGCGGCCGCGCTCGCGAACGTGGACGACCGCGATAACTGGAAGGTCCACTTTGCCGATACCATGCGTGGCGGCCAGTACCTGAACAATCCACGCATGGCTCAGTTACACGCGCAGGAAGCTCCCGCGCGCGTGCGCGAGCTCGAGGCCTGGGGAGCGCTCTTTGATCGCACGAAAGATGGACGCATCCTGCAGCGTAACTTTGGCGGCCATAAATATCCGCGCCTGGCCCACGTGGGCGACCGCACCGGGCTGGAGATTATCCGCACGCTCCAGGATTATGGCGTTCATCAGGGGATCGATGTGTACATGGAGTCGACTATTCTGACGCTGCTCAAGGACGACGGCTGCGTGGTGGGTGCCTTCGGATACGACCGGGAGCGCGGGCGCTTCAAAGTGTTTCAGGCGAAGGCAGTGGTGCTGGCGACGGGGGGCATCGGGCGCGCCTATAAAGTCACCAGCAACAGTTGGGAATACACCGGTGACGGACATTCGCTGGCCTACCATGCCGGCGCGACGCTGATGGATATGGAGTTCGTTCAATTTCATCCCACCGGCATGGTCTGGCCGCCGAGCGTGCGCGGCATTCTTGTGACCGAAGGCGTGCGCGGCGAGGGCGGGGTTCTGAAGAATAAGGAAGGACGCCGCTTTATGTTCGATGATATTCCGCCCCTTTACAAAAACCAGACGGCGGATAACCCCGACGAGGGGTGGCGCTACACGCAAGGCGACAAGAACGCGAAGCGACCGCCGGAGCTGTTGACCCGCGATCACGTGGCGCGCTCGATTGTGCGCGAGATTCGGGAGGGCCGTGGCAGCCCGCACGGCGGAGTATTCCTGGATATTGCCTGGATCAGGGAGAAGCTGCCCAACTCCGCCGAGTATATCAAGAAGAAACTGCCCGGCATGTATCACCAGTTCAAGCAGCTTGCCGACATCGACATTACCGAGGAGGCGATGGAAGTGGGTCCCACCGTGCATTACGTGATGGGCGGCGTGCGCGTCGATGCGGATACGCAAATGTCCGACGTGCCGGGTCTTTTCGCAGCCGGTGAATGCGCCGCGGGCCTCCACGGTGCAAATCGTTTGGGCGGCAACTCGCTTTCCGATTTGCTGGTGTTCGGCAAGCGCGCCGGCGAGTACGCGGCGGCATTCGCCAAGGGATGCGGAGCCGGCAAATGCAACCCGCAGGAGATGGAGGCTGCGGCGCGACGGGCGCTCGAGCCATTTGGGCGCTCGAACGGAGAGGGACCTTATCTGGTCCAGCGCGACTTGCAGGGAACCATGCAAGACCTTGTTGGCATCGTCCGGCGCGAGGCAGATCTCCAGCAGGCGCTTGATTCGATCCAGAAACTTTGCTCGCGCGCCGCGAAGGTTTCCGTTGAGGGCAATCGCGAGTACAACCCCGGCTGGCATACGGCGTGTGACCTGAACAACCTGCTCACCGTGGCCGAAGCGGTTGCCCGCGCTGCCCTCGAGCGTCAAGAGAGCCGTGGCGCGCATTTCAGGGACGATTTCCCGGGAAAAGACGAGAGGTTAGGCCGGCAGAACATCCTGATTCGCAAGAGCGCAACCGGGGAAATGCAGGTTGAACGAGTGCCGGCGCTCGAAATACCTTCGGAGTTGAAGCAGATCATCGAGGAGATGAAGTAATGGCGAGCGCAACGTTTCGCATCTGGCGCGGAGATCAACACGGGGGCAAGTTCGTCGATTATGCCACGGAGGCCGCGCCGGGCATGGTGGTGCTCGACGCCATTCATGAAATCCAGGCAACGCAGGCCAACGACCTGGCGGTGCGCTGGAATTGCAAGGCGGGCAAGTGCGGCTCCTGCTCAGCGGAAATCAACGGGATGCCGAAGTTGATGTGCATGACGCGGCTCAACTCACTGCCGCTCGAAAAACCCGTCACGGTTGAGCCCATGCACGCCTTCCCGATCATCAAGGACCTTGCCACCGACGTCTCTTGGAACTTCCGAGTGAAGGAAGGCATCCAGCCTTTTCGCCCGCGCAAGCCGGACGCGCCGGACGGGACTTGGCGCATGGCCCAGGCGGACGCGGACCGCGTGCAGGAATTCCGCAAGTGCATTGAGTGCTTCCTGTGCCAGGACGTCTGCCACGTGCTGCGCAATCACCATCTCTACGATCGGTTTATCGGGCCACGCTTCTTTGTCTATACCGCCGCTCTCGAAATGCAGCCCCTCGACAACCAAAATCGCCTTGGTGATCTGCGCGACCGGCAAGGGATCGGCTATTGTAACATCACCAAGTGTTGCACCAAGGTTTGCCCGGAGGGGATCCATATTACGGATAACGCAATCATCCCCCTCAAGGAGCGCGTGGTGGATGAGTTCTACGATCCACTGACAAAACTCTTTAGAGTCTTCCGCTCTCCCAAGCCATGAATGATGACGACGCCAGGACGGGAATTCTCCTCTTCGCGCATGGAAGTCGCGTGGCAGGGGCGAATCGCGGAGTTCACAAGCTGGCGCGCAAGGTGCAGGCGGCGGGCGGTTT
>JASHTR010000496.1 GCA_030040455.1 Terriglobia bacterium
GAGCTAAACGGACGAGGAATTCCTGGGTCACCGGATCAGTGATGTCAAACCCATCCAGTTGATCGACGATCTGGCTGGTGGGGGAGCCATCAATGTGGAGCTGGCCGGTCGCGTCCTGAAGCACTCCCGGAACCAAGGGCAACGCATAGCGAATGTCGCGCGGGACTGTATAGGGAAGGTTGTAAATCTCCTGGTTATTCAGGCCTGAGCTGGAGGTCGTCTGGGAGGGGTCGATCATTGGCGGGTAATAGACCACCTTGACGGACTGGGAGAGCTCCTCCTGATGATTCAGTGAGACGTCGACGCTTTGGGTTTCACCCACGTGGATGCCCGACACGGTCGCGAGGTAGTAGCTTTCCTTCTGTACGCGAAGTTGATAGACGCCGGGCGTGAGGCCGGAAAACTTATATTCACCGGCATGGCTGGTTTCTCCCTCATGATTCTCAGCGGTGTTGGCCGGGCTGAGGATGACTTGCGCGGAAGCGACGGGCACGCCGTTTTCAGAGACTACCTTTACCTCGAGGCTTGCCTCAGGCGGAGAGGTCTTGGTCTGCCCGGCTTGCGGAAGAACGGCGGGACGGCTCGCAGGGAGTTCTTGCGCTGCCCCACGTGGTGTCCATCGGGCAATCGAGCAAAACAGGACCAGCAGCAGTGCGGCCTTCCAGCAAACCCTCAACTCCACCTCCTGGTTTTCCGGTCGGGTCGGACGCCAACTTATAGAACTAATTGTCCCTCAGCAAAAACGGAAAGTAGATAGCCACAATTTCATTAACTCAGCGGTACAATAGATACTAGCAACCGAGTTGGGTTTCCAGGGTGTGTAGCAAAGCTGCCACCAATGTCCTTTTGAGCTGATTCGCTCCTCTTCGAATCGCTCAGGACGGTGCGAGGCGGAGCGCTCGGGCTCAGCACGGTCATGTCGAAGTCTCAGAAGTTTAAGATGACACGGCATCGCTGGCATAAAGCGTCGGTGGAGTGCGGCAGCTTGCTGCTGCATTGCGCGCAAGCTCCTGCCTTCCAAGTCCACCAGACTGTGGCATGACCTTGTCTGGCTCAGCATGACGTATTTCAATTCTTTCACATTTTCCGGCACATTACACCCGCAGAAAAAACATGCTTTTCATTTGTCCGGCGATGCTTGCAGAATATAGGGTTGTGTCAGGAAAGAGTGCTGTTGCGAACGCCCGCCGTTACGTATGCAGAGCAAAGACTGGAAAAAAATCCGGAGCACCGCCCGCTGGCTTCCTTCTTTTCTTTGGCAGCGGACGACACGACGGCCCGCGAAGGGCCCTTGCCACTTGATCATCGGTCTGGCGGATCACTTTGAGCCGGCGATTCTTCCTGAAGCTCGGGATCAATGCGCAACCCGTGATGAGCAGGAACGCCGGCTTGAGCGCTGGACGAGAGAATATCCGAAAGTGGTTGACCGCTGGCGCGACAGTGATGGCCGCCCTTTTTGTCACACGTATTTCTATCCCGCCGAGCAGTATGACGCGGGCTTGATTGATCGCCTGGCTGGACATTGCAAGGCGGGCTGGGGCGAGACGGAGATCCACCTGCACCACGGATGTAGGGCTCCGGATACGGCGGAAAATACCCGGCGGTCGCTCGTTGAATTCCGGGATGCGTTGGTAAGGCACGGGTGCCTTTCGCGGCTGGGCGAAGATGGCGCGTCGCGGTACGCGTTTGTCCACGGCAACTTCACTCTGGCAAACTCCGGAGCGGGATGTTGTGGGGTTGATCAGGAGATGCAGATTCTGGCGGAGACGGGCTGTTACGCCGACTTCACGCTTCCTTCGGCGCCCAATCTCGCGCAGACCGCGAAGATCAATGCGCTTTACGAATGCGCCCTTCCGCTCGACCGGCCGGCGCCGCACCGACGGGGACGCGACCTCCGTCGCGGGCACGCACCGAGTGTCTTCCCGCTCATTATTCAGGGGCCTCTGGCTTTGGCCTTTTCGCGCCGGAGTGGACGAAGGCTTTTGCCTTACATTGAAAATTCAGCGTTGACGGGACCCAACCCGGCCTCGATCAAGCGCCTTCGGCTCTGGATGCGCGCAGCAATTACAGTAAAGGAGCGTCCGGACTGGCTCTTTATCAAGCTTCATTGCCACGGCATGGATCCCGCAGATGACGAGGCGATGCTCGGAGGGCCGATGCGGAAATTTTTGGAACAATTGTCCGCGTCTTCGAAGGGTGGACGCACCTTTCAAACGCACTTTGTCACGGCGCGAGAGATGGTGAATATCGCGTTGGCAGCGTGCGACGGGCGCGAGGGGAATCCCGGCGAATATCGGAACTACGCATTCCGGCTTATTCAGGAAAAAGCTGGTTGAGGAGAGCAAGGATAGGTTAGGTTCAACGATGAGCGCAGTTTCCAAGCGCTGGGTGAAGAGGGTTCTTGTGGCGAGTGGGGTGACTCGCCTCGCGGCGCGGTTCAAGCCGCGTGCCGCTCTTATCCTCGCCTATCATTCCGTCCAGGATCACCCGGAGGCCTTCCAAGACACGATCGGATTCGGCAATACGCTCTCTACCCGCCTCTTCACCCGTCACATGGAACTGGTGGCGCGCAGATTTAATCCCATCACGATAGAGAATCTGACGCGCCGCCTCCAAAGTGACGAGCCCATGCCTCCCCGGGCAGTCGCGATCACATTTGACGACGGGTACGCCGACAATTACGAGGTGGCGCTTCCCGTCCTCGATCGGCTTGGCATCCCGGCAACATTTTACGTGACGGTAGGGGCCATCGAGCGCAACGACCGCGCTCTCTGGTTTGTCCGTCTGCGCCATGCCTTCTCAACCACTGAGAAACCCGCATGGCAAGATGAGAGGCGCGGTCGAGCTTATTCCCTGGCCGGCGCCCAAAACCGGCACACGGCATTCCTGGATGCGTGCGAGCACTGCGCGCGCGAGGTCCCTCCAGCGCAGGAGAACATTGTGAGCTCCATCGAGCGGGAGCTCGAAGTGGAGCCTCTTGCCGGGAACGGCCTGATGATGACCTGGGAGCAGGCCCGGAAGCTTCAGCGACTGGGACACTGCGTCGGTTCTCATACCCTGAGCCATCCCAACATGGCTTACATCCGCGAAGACGAAGCCCGCCGGGAACTCGAGGAGTCCAAGCGAAAACTGGAGGAGGAGCTAGGGGTGGAGGTGCGCCACTTTTCCTATCCCCATCCCGTGCTGGACCCGAATTGGACGGAAAAGACGCTCTCCCTGTGCCGTGGCGCGGGATTTCAAAGCGCGGTGCTTACCCTCAATGGACCCGTTCGGGCAGGAGCAGAGCCTCACGCGCTCCCCCGCGTGTATACGCCCCAGAATGAATATGATTTTTCCTGGCACCTCGAGCGAACGCTCCTCCAGCGGCGGCCCCTTGGAGCGCATGGGTGCGAAGCCTGAGCGTAGCGCTGACCCGCGGCTTGTCCCTTGAACCGTACAAAAGCCCCACGGTTGGGAATGCTCTACAGAGTGCCGGAGCTCGCTCCCGATTTCAGAGAACGATTAAGAGAGAGGCGCAGTAAATGGAGGAAGGTTCGCTCCATTTCCGTTTCTCCGCGCGCGCGGTGGTAATGCGTGCGGATCACCAGGAACTCCAGAAGCAATGCCGGCGTCAAATCCGAATTAACCTCAAGCTGCCGGCACACGCCGTGAAGAAGCTCCCGGATTACCGGAGCGATTCCTTGGCTCGAAAGGAACGTGTCTGAAAACGATACTTGCCAATTGGCGAGTGGGGCGCGGACGCTGGACGTTTCTGAGGAAGGATCGATGAGGGCGGCGGAAAAGATCAACATGAATACATCATAGAGAGGTGGGAGGCCGGCAGCGATTTCGCCCCAGTCGATAACTTCGATTCTGCCTCCGTCCGCGTCCCAAAAGATGTTCTCGACGGAGAGGTCTCCGTGTTGCACCCAGAAGGGCGGTAAAGGTTGAGCGTCTTTCCGGAGATATCTCATTTTTTCCAGGGCTTCTGCCAAGCCGGCGTCCTGTTTGATTTCCTCGGGGGGGGTATACCAGGCAGGATCAACCGGAGAGATATTTTCCAGTCCCTGGAGCGTTTGGGTCATTTCTACAACGCCAGCAAGGATTCCGCTAAAATCTCTCTTCAGCCTCTCCACATTGCGCGTGTACCCAGGCTTGCGAATCAGGTTAGAGATTTTGATCCCCCGCGCCGAAGATTCAACTGCATAGACGCTTTTCCCATTTGTAAATGATCCAATGGGCTTTGGAACACAAAAGGAAACGCTTGTATTCTCCCGGAGCCGTCGATCTAGCCGCGTAAGATTCGTGAAGTCCGCGAGAACGCTTTGATCGGCCGCCGGGTGAGGACGGGGGTTGACCTTAATGATGAAAGGGGGACAAGCCGGGCGTGGTCCACAAGGCCACAGAACAGACTTTTGAATGAACGGACGGGTAAAGGAGGCGAAAGCCATTCGTCGCCCCTCTGGGGGCCGGACGGGCGAGTTCCGGTAACACAGCTCGTCGAGGTGGACTTCGAGAGCATTCCGACGGGCAGGTCTTTTCGACGCCACAATCACAAAGTCCGGCAGCACCCAGCGAAAGAGTGGGGAACACGCAAACATCCTCTTCGCCTTGTGACGCCAGGAAGTGGCACGAGGTCTTCCGGGGTGTTCGAGAGCACCCAGAGAGACTTCTCGAATTAAGGAGCGGGCTTCGAGGGGGACTAATTGAGAGGGCTCGTTATAGCTGGGCGCCGCCCAATACACGGCGGATTCTCCGTAGCCGGCTTCGGCAAGCAGCTTACGATAGCCACGCGCTGAATAGGTGTAAGTCCGGTATTCCTTCTTGAGGTTTAGCACCGTGCGATAGTGGGCTGCTGAACTGCGCCGCAGCATCCGGGTGGCAAGCCAGCGCGGCACAATGTTGGTATAAGGGATGCCGGAGTGATCTATCCCTCCAAGGAGGGTTCCCAGGTTGAGGCGGTTCTCAATCCCGATCACCGCGACGCCGTCGTCTTTGAGAAGGCGTCGCACGGTAGAGAGAAACTTTACCTGGACGTCGCGCGGGCTACCCTCTAAATTCCATTCGCCAACCCATTCCAGAATGCCATTGAGCACGACAAGATCGAAACTGTTTTCAAAAAAAGGCAAGTCAGTGGCAGATGCCTGCACGAGGGTGACGTTGTCAATCTGTTCCTGGCGCAAGCGCTCTTGAGCGAGCTCGATCCTTTCCGGAATAGCATCTATGGCGCAGACTTCCTTCACGGATAACGCCAGGGAGTGGGTGATCGCGCCATAGCCGCATCCAACGTCCAGGGCGCATGCGTCCGGGGAAAGCCCCAGCAGGGCCAGCCAGGAAGCGCGCTGGAGGTTGAAAATTCCGTTAATCATGTCGGGGTCGCTGAAGCGGGCGCGCCCCGCCTCGCTCCAGGAACCGCTGCGGGCGCTGGCGAGGAATTCCGCGGCGCTCCTGCGGTCGATCTCGCCCCAATAGTGGCTGGGCTGCTGGAAAAAGCGGGGAATGCCGCGGACGACGGGCCATCGGGAAGCGCACTGCGGGCAGATGACAGAGTCTTCCTCCGCCTGGAGAAGCGAGCCACACTTCAGACATTTCAAGCCGGTTGCCAGTTGGTTATCCTTTCTGCCCTACGCCCAAGGACAATCATCGAGACGCAGGTTACTCCTGAGATCAGGACACCGCATGATGGTTTTTAAGCATCCTCGTTACTACTGAGGCAAGTCTCTATCCTACCAAATGCGGGAGAAAAAATGTCGCTGCCGGCACGATTCACTGTCCTGTACAAAAATCAGCGATAGCGCTGACCGTTGCTCTTACATGCGTGTCCGCGAGTTCCGGATAAATAGGCAACGCCAGCGTTTCGCGGCTTGCGGCTTCGGCGTGAGGGAGTTTCGGGTTGTCAAGATATGCAAATGCAGGCTGGAGATGGAGCGGGACGGGGTAATAGATCTCCGTGGGAAGCCCGCGAGCGGAGAGGTAGTTACGCAATTCATCGCGCTGCGGGCAACGAATGACAAACTGGTTGTAAACATGGGTGCGATCCTTCAGCTCGGCAGGAAGCTTCACTTGCCCTTCCAGCCTGTATTCTCGAAAAAGCTCGCGGTAGCGCGCCGCCACTTGCCGCCGCCCGCTTGTCCATCTCGCAAGATGCGGTAGCTTTGCTCGGAGAACAGCGGCCTGAAGGGCGTCCAAACGGCTGTTGCGGCCCAGGATCTCGTAATGATACTTGCGGCGGCTTCCATGAACGTGCATGAGCCGCAGCCGTTCGGCGAGCCCGGCATCGTTGGTCGTCACCATGCCGCCGTCACCGGCCCCGCCCAGGTTTTTAGATGGAAAGAAGCTGAAGCAGCCCATCGTTCCCAGGCTTCCCAGGGGAGCGTCACGATACAGAGCGCCGATCGCCTGCGCCGCATCTTCGATGACGGCCAGGTGATGTTCTTCAGCGATCTCGAGGATCGGGCCGAGGTCCGCAGCCTGGCCGAAAAGATGGACTGGGATGATGGCTCGGGTTCTTTCCGTCAAGGCGGGTTCGATGCCATCCGGGTTGAGGTTGAAAGTTTCGGGATCAATGTCCACGAACACGGGTTTGGCGTGAACCTGGGCGACCGCGCCTGCGGTGGCGACGAAGGTATAGGGCGTCGTAATTACTTCGTCGCCGGCTCCGACGCCGAGCGCCGCAAGCGCAAGCTCAAGCGCCGAAGTACCGGAAGCGCACGCCACGGCGTGCATCGTTTTTAAGGACGCCGCCATTTCATCTTCAAAGGCCGCAACCTCTGCTCCCAGGATGAACTGTTGGCTCTCCAAAACGCGGGTCACCGCTGCCATGATTTCATCATGAATGGAGGAGAACTGAGCCTTGAGATCGACAAAGGGAAAAAGAACGTTGGCCGTTTGGGGTCCCGGGGCAGGAAAGGACGGCCTGTTGTTGCTGGGAGCAGCCCCTGCCGGTGGTCTCGGTTGCGGATCGCGCATCATTTTCAATGACTAAGTTGTAGCGCAGCAATTCGTTCTTAACCGGCCTGGCGTTTCGCGTTTATTCCGACCAAAAACCGCAGGGTCAAACCACGGACCCTGCGCTACGGCCTTGAAATTAGAGCGAAAAGCCGAAGCGTAAGGGGAGGTATTTTAGCATCCCGCTCATTTCCGCCTCTGAAGATAGCTTGCTGAAGCCCATAGGTCAAATATATACTTCCTATTATTATCCATAGACACTAAATATAGAACTTCATCAGTCGTCATTTACGCTATGCTGAAATATGATATATTACTAAACGTCGCTACCTTCGAGCGACAACAAATATTGCTTACTCTTAAAGGGCGCATTGACTGATGCCTTATACGCTCTTCTTTGTGGGACTGCTTCTTTTTGCTGCGATTGTGGCGGGATTTTTCGGGGCGCTGTTGGGCGTGGGGGGCGGCATTTTCATCGTTCCGGTGATGGTGCTGGCGTTTCATCTCCCCATGAAGATTGCAGTGGCCGCAAGTCTTGTCTCAGTGATCGCCACGTCCAATGCGG
Organism: Terriglobia bacterium; assembly: GCA_030040455.1. GTDB lineage: Bacteria > Acidobacteriota > Terriglobia > UBA7540 > UBA7540 > RH2-MAG17b. Next base: position 7,493 of record JASHTR010000496.1, read on the forward strand.
GGGGATCCTCGTACGTGGACCAGCACATCACAAATCTTCGGCTGGGAATGTACCTGGAAATCGCCACCACCATCGGAGCGCTTTCCGGCAGCATCCTTGCCCTTTACCTTAAAGACTGGTTGATGCTGCTCATCTTCGCGCTGATGCTGGCCTATCTATGCTATACGGCGTTTGCAACGCGCAACCTGGACGACCGGCGCATAGCCCTGGGAGATTTTTCCCGCGCCCGCCAGGACCGGCTCTCCGCCTATCTGAACCTTCGTGGGAGTTATCACGATGAAGCCGCCAACCGCAAGGTGGATTACGTGGTATCCGGCACGCCAGAAGGCACCGGGATTGCCTGTCTTGCCGGCTTATCCTCCGGCTTGCTCGGTATCGGGGGTGGAGTGCTCAAGGTTTCAGCCATGAACGCCTACATGAACGTTCCCATGAAGGTCGCGGTGGGGACCAGCAAGTTGATGATCGGTGTAACGGCAGCGGTCGGCTCGATTCTGTTCTTCATGGCCGGCCTCATCCATTTTTATGTGGTGGCGCCCGTCGCGGTTGGCACCACGGTGGGGGCGACGGTCGGCACGATGGTGATGAACCGTATGCATAGCGCGTCGATCAAATGGCTTTTTGCCGTTCTGATGGCCTATCTGGCTTATGGGATGTTCGCCAAGGCCCTGGTCATCAGGTTTCATGTGCATTTTCCGGTTTTGATGTGAGTATGCGGCAGAAGGAGACTTACAACCCGCCTGCGCCGGTCAGCAAAGCCGAGCAGAAAATCTACTCTGAAGTCTACGACGTGCTGCTCCTCGGCATGTTGGTCAGCACCGTTCTTTTTGCGTTCGGCCTGGTGCTGGCGCTCATTCATCCGCACTTCATCCCGCTCACGCGAGACTACGTGCTGAAGGATTACAATGCCGCCTATTTCTTCAGGGGGCTCATAACCCTGAGGCCCAGCGCCTATATGATGCTGGCAACGCTGCTCCTCATCCTTACGCCGGTGTTACGGGTTTTGATCTCCATTTACGCCTTCTTCTCGGAGGGGGACCATAAGTACACCCTGGTGACGGGGATCGTGTTCCTCGTGATCGTTCTCACCGTCCTGCTCGGGCGGCTGGGCCTGAAATAAGCGGAACCGTGACGAGTGAAAAGTGCCGAGGGCTGAGCAAAAAGCCCCGCCCAGAAGCTTGCGTAAGCCCACTGCCGGCTGCTAAACAACCTGCACTTCGCAACCGCTCACCAGCGATTTGAACTTTGCGGCGTCCACCTCGCTCCCGACCAGGATCCCATAATGCATCGGGATAGCGATACGCGGCTTAATGGCGTCCGCGGCTTCTGCCGCTTCCTCGGCGGTCATCACGTAGGTTCCTGAGACCGGGAGCAACGCCACATCGCACTTGATCGTTTTCATTTCGGGGATGAAGTCGGAGTCGCCGGCATGGTAAACCCGCGTTCCGTCCATAAGGACCACAAAGCCTAAGCCGGGCTTCTCCTTGGGGTGGAACGGCTGGCCGGGCTCTCTGAACTTGTTGATGTTGTATGCGGGAACGGCTTCAACATCGATTCCCGCCACGCTCGTCTTTTTCCACGGCTCGAGAAACGCGACCTGCTTGGCTTT
>JASHTR010000041.1 GCA_030040455.1 Terriglobia bacterium
GGAGCGGCGCGCGCGCCTCGCTCCCGCAGCGATGTCGCTATCAAAATTGATGGCTTGAATGACTTGATGGTTTATCTGGCCAAATGCTGTAGCCCGATCCGGGGTGAGGATATTGTAGGCTATATCACGCGGGGGAAAGGAATCTCGGTTCACTCGCGCTCCTGTCCGAACGTGCAGAACCTCTTATACGACGCAGAACGCCGCATTGAGGTGGAATGGGACGGCCCCAAGCAGGGTCTCTATCCTGTTAAGCTGACTCTCGATACGGCTGACCGGCAGGGACTGCTCGCGGAAGTTACTTCGGTGATTAGCGACGTGCACTCAAATATCCAGAACATCGAGGCGCGTACCGGCGACGAGCGCGCTTCGATCGATGTGACCCTGGATATTGTGGACATGCAGCATTTGAGCAGGATCGTTTCTACGCTTCGTAAAATTGACGGCGTCTACGACGTCCGGCGGGTGATGAGCTCCTGACGGTTATTTCGTGATGCGTCCGCTTCGAATGCAGGAAGTGCAGACGAGGAGCGTTTTATGCGCCCCCTCCACCAGCGCCCGGACGCGCCGAAGATTCGGCTTCCAGCGGCGGGAAGTGACGTTATGAGCGTGGCTGATCCGGTTTCCGTAGACAGGACCCTTTCCGCAGATTTCACATGCGCGTGCCATAAGTTGCCTCAAATTAGCGATCCTTCATAGTATAGCAAAGAGCGTAAAACGAGATGAGTGAAAAGTGACGGGGGGAGGGGTCACGTCAAAGTCGCGTCTGTATGGAGTGCGGGAGCAAGCGGGCGCGGGCAAAGCGGCAGCAAGCTGCCGCACTCCATAGGTGCTTCGCACCAGCGGCGCCGTGCAATCTTACACTTCTGGGACTTTGACGTGACCTGTGACGGGGGGGATTCCCAATAGGCTGCCTTGAAAGTACCCCTACTGTTTTTTCTGAGGGATGGCTGGGCGATGGGCCGGGTAGGCCGGAGTAAAATCTTAACTCCCCGGTTATCTTATTCTTGCGCCAATCCTTCAAAAAAAACTATTTGCTAATTGAAAAAAAACCATTTCATGGTTGATTTACACGTTGCAATCTAGCTAGGCGGCCCATAGCCTGAGCATTCGCGAAAAATTCGAAGGTGCCATGCTTAGCCTATTTGCTGTCCCTCTCATTCAAATCCCAGGCACCAACCATCTTGTCCTGTTCACTCAAGAAGTCATGCGCGGGCGGATCGAAAGAGAATAGCAAATCAGTGGTGAGTGATGACTGATGGATAGGAACCGTTGGATTGCCGGGTTGCTGCTGGTGGCGGGGCTCCTTCTCGTCGCGAACAGCGCATATCTCGCGGCATTTGCCACGCCGGACGTATTCTACGTCATCAACAGTCTCATCCACCCGCTGCTGGGGCTTATCGCGGGCATTCTGCTGGCGGTCCTCATCTTCAGCCATCGAAGCGATTTCAGAAATCGCTTAGGCCGCACGTTCATTATCCTGGCCATTGCCGCCAGCGCTTTGGGAATCTACCTGGCCGTTGCGGGTATGACGCGCGGGCACACCCTGGCGCTTTATGCCCACGTCGCCTTTGCTCTGGCGCTGCTTTTAGTGATCCTGATTTTTTTGCGACGCAAGGCGGCTGCTGCGGCGCCAAGCCAAAGCCGCCGCAAGGTTTTTCTCCGGGCGTGGCGATGGAGCCTGGGGGTGATGGTGGTTTCAGGCGCGTTCTATTGCGGCGCTTTGGGAGCCCATCATTTCTTTCCCAATCGGGAATTCATCATTCTCAACCCGCGCACGGCACCGCTGAGCATGGGTCAGGAGGGCGGCGGTGCAGCGTATTTCACGTTCCCCAGCTCTGCGGAAACGGCCAACGGCAAGCCGGTTCCGGTAAGTTATTTTCTCACCTCGAAGTCTTGCGAGCCTTGCCATCCGGACATTTACCGTCAGTGGTATAGCTCGATGCACCACTATTCCTCCTTTAACAATCAGTGGTATCGAAAGTCGATAGAGTACATGCAGGATACGGTGGGCATTAAGCCTTCGTTGTGGTGCGGCGGATGTCACGATCAGGCGCTGAGCCTGACCGGGTTAATGCAAAAATATCCGATTCGCAAGATTGAGGATAGTCCCCAAGGCCAGAACGGGCTGGGATGTGTTTCCTGCCACTCCATCGTGCACGTGGAAAGCACCATGGGCCAGGGCGATTATGTTTTTAAGTATCCGGCGCTGGCGAAATACGCGGCCAGCCGGAGCCGGGCGATGCAACTTCTGGCCAACTACCAGGTGAGGCTCGACCCAAAGGCGCACCGAAGCGTTTTCTTCAAGCCGTTTATTTATCAGCACCAGCAGCAAGGGGAATTCTGCTCGGTTTGTCACAAAGTACACATGGACGTCCCGGTCAACCACTACCGATGGAATCGCGGGTTCGACGAATACGATAACTGGCAGGCCAGCGGCGCAGATTGGAATTCGGCGAGGTCGTTTTATTACCCTCCCAAGCCGCAAAACTGTGTGGATTGCCACATGCCCCTGGTGCGCTCCAATGATTTTGGCAATATCAACGGCTACGTCCGCTCACACCGGTTTGCGGCGGCCAATGCCGCCGTCCCTACTTCCTACGGGGACCAAAAGCAGATCGCGGCGGTCGAGCATTTCCTCAAAGGCGCTCTAAGCGTGGACATTTTTGCTCTGGCGGAAGAGCCTCCGGCAAGCCATCTCGGACCCGAAGTCGCGGTCCCCATCGAGGGCGCGCCGCAGTTGGCCACGACGTTCGCCGTGGGTGAAGAGTCTGCGCGCGGAATGAGGTCATCCATCATCACTTTGGCTCCGCCTCAAAAGCTCATCGCGCCGCTCGGGCGCGTAAAACCGGTTCTCCACCGCGGCCAAACCGTCCGCGTTGAGGTGGTCGTCCGCACGCTCAAGCTCGGGCACTTCTTTCCCGGCGGCACCGTCGATGCTTACGACTGCTGGCTGGAATTGAAGGCGCGTGATAGCAAGGGTCACATCATCTTCTGGAGTGGCGAAGCGGCGGACAACGGCCGCGGCCCGGTCGACCCGGGAGCGCATTTTTACCGCTCGCTGCAATTGGATGCGCATCGTAATGTGATCAACAAGCGCAACACGTGGTTCACGCGGGCCGTGGTCTACACGCACTTGATTCCTCCCGGCGCCGCGGATACGGTCCATTACCGGCTGCGCATCCCGGCGGATTGCGGCGACCAGATCACTTTGACCGCAAAGCTCAACTATCGGAAATTCAGTTGGTGGTATACGCACTGGGCCTTTGCTGGAGTCTACGCGCCCGGCGAGCCGCCTCCTTCGAAGAGCTATAACTATGATGACCAGCATTGGGTTTTTACGGGTGACGTGAAGGATGTTTCGGCGCGGCTCAAGCAGGTTCCCAACCAGCCGACCCTCGTGATTGCCCGGGAAAGCATAACCCTCCCAATTGTGGGTTCAGGCAGCAAAGCCAGTGCCTTCACCCAGGATGTCGCGCTCGATTCGGCCGATCGCGACCGCTGGAATGACTATGGGATCGGCCTGTTGCTGCAAGGCGATTTGAAAGGGGCGGAGCGCGCTTTCAGGACCGTAACCAAAATCGATCCGAAGTATGCCGACGGATGGGCGAACGTGGCGCGGGCGATGGTCCAGGAGGGGAATACGGACGCCGCGAAACCCCTGCTTGAAAGAGCTCTCAAGCTCAACCCTGACCTCGGCAGCGCCCACTATTTTTACGGGCTGGTCTTCAAAGCCGACGGCGACTATGCGAAGGCTTACAGGCAGTTTGCTTTGGCGGCGACGCGTTATCCCTACGATCGCGTGGTACGCAACCAAATGGGTCGGATGCTTTTCCTGGAGCGCAAGTATCGCCAGGCGGTGGCCGAGTTCCAAAAAACAATTAATATCGATCCTGAGGACCTCGAAGCACATTACAATATGATGCTCTGTTATATGGGGTTGAGCGACAGCGCGCTGGCCGCGCGGGAAGAGAAGTTGTATCTGCGTTTCAAAGCAAATGAGGCCGCAACCTCCATCACCGGCCCCTACCTCCTCGCCCATCCGGAGCGAAACAACGAGGCGCAGCCGATCCACGAGCACGTGTCTGTGCCTGCAGCCGATTTTCACCACGCCCCGCCCTTCTGGTATTCGCCTTACCTCCCTTCATCTTCGGCCGGCCGAGAGGCCCGCACGCAGCAGGTTGCGGTGAATCCATTTGATTCTGGGACGTTGATGATGCGCCAGCGGTCCGCAGATGCGAAAAAATGAAAAGCCTCACGCAGGGCCGCCGGGGAAGAAACAAATTGAAGGTCTAAAACCGGATCATACCTTGGAAGCTGCGAAAAGTGAGAAGACGAGTAAAAGCCTTACCCCAAGGCGCAAAGCCGCAGAGGGACGCAAAGAAACCCAACGAGTCTTGGCGCCTTTGCGAGAGGCCGTTAGTTTTTTCACAGCTTCTGAGTGTTTCATCTGCCGTAGGCAGGCTCAGTCCACAGGGAAGTAAAAATGTGAAAATAAAGAACTTGGATTTTTACTTCCCTGAGAGGCATTGCGTCTGAGGCTTTTTGCCGGCTGACAAATATCCTCACATCTTTTTTCCCAAGGAGGCAGCACGTCGTTTTGAAGCCAGGGCCCTCAACGGAAAGCACAAAGCTCAATTTTTCTCGCCGCGCCTGGTTGAAGGCCGCGTTGGCCGCGATAGCGGGAAGCGGCGTGAACGGCATCGCGGCCGCCTCCACGGCTCCAACCATCCACTATGTGGATGTCACTCGTCGCGCCGGAATTCGCTTCATTCACAATACCGGCGCTTTTGGCAAGCGATACCTTCCTGAAACTATGGGCTCCGGCTGTGCGTTCATCGACTACAACAACGACGGGCATCCGGACATCTTGCTGGTCCAGGGCAAGGATTTTACCGGCCACTTCCGACGGCACACCACGCAGAAACTTTACCGGAACAACGGTGATGGGACCTTTACCGACGTCACGCGACGCGCGGGGCTCGACATCGAGATGTATGGCATGGGAGCGGCGGTGGGAGACTACGATAACGATGGGTTTGACGACATCTATCTTACGGGGCTCGGCGAATCGCGTCTGCTGCACAACGAGCATGACGGAACGTTCAAAGACGTTACGCGCCTTGCCGGAGTGAACAATGCCGGCTTTGGGGCTAGCGCTGCATGGTTCGACTATGACCGTGACGGGCTGCTCGATCTCTTTGTCTGCAACTACGTCAAGTGGTCCCTGGAAACCGATATCTATTGCTCGCTCGACGGCCGCAACAAGTCCTATTGCACGCCGGAAGCCTACCCGGGCGACACTTGCCGCCTTTTTCATAACCTTGGCAACGGTCGCTTCGAGGATGTGACGGGGAAAGCGGGCATTTATGACCCGACGAGCAAATCGCTGGGCGTTGCCATCATTGATTATGACAACGACGGCTGGCCCGACATTGTGGTCTCCAACGACACGCAACCAACCAAGCTCTACCGCAACAACCATAACGGGACGTTCACGGAAGTAGGCGTCGAAGCCGGAATCGCCTTCAGCGAAGACGGCATTGCCCGCGGAGCCATGGGGATTGACGCGGCGGATTTTGACGATTCCGGCCACGCGAGCCTGGCCATCGGCAACTTCTCCAACCAGATGCTCGGCCTTTATCATAATGAAGGCAACCGCTTTTTCATTGACATTGCACCGGCATCAGAAGTGGGCCGCGTAAGCCTGCTCTCGCTTTCCTTCGGGCTGTTCTTCTTCGACTACGATCTCGACGGCCTGGAGGATCTGTTTATTGCCAACGGCCACATCGAGCCGGACATCAATCACGTGCAACCACAGGTGACTTATGCCGAGCTTCCGCTGGTGTTTCATAACGAAGGCCGCAGCCGTTTCCAGGATGTGGGGAAAGAACTCGGCTTTACACAAAAGCTCGTCGCTCGCGGCGCGGTTTACGCGGATGTGGACAATGATGGGGCGCCGGACGTTTTGCTCACCACCAACGGCGGTCCTGCCCATCTTTATCGCCACTCGGGGGGTCGGAACAACAGCATTCGGTTCCGGACGGTGGGAAGCCGCTCCAACCGCGACGGCATCGGAGCGCGAGTGCGCTTGAAAACACCGACAGCCGCCGCCGAGCAAACCGTTCATTCCGGGTCAAGCTACTGCTCGCAAAGCGAGTTGACGCTGACTTTTGGGTTGGGGAAAGAAGATCACGCGGACAACATTGAAATTGTGTGGCCGAGCGGCCGCAAGGATGAGATCAAGTCACTGAAGGCAAATTCCACGTACACGATCCAGGAAGGCGGCAGGATACTTTCCGCGAAACCGTTTACGAGAGGTTAGCTGCTATGCCTCCTTCAATCGTCGGAGAAGGCGGCCCTTCTGCTTGGGGCTGGATTTTACCGGAGGCGCGGAGAGCAACAGCGCGTAAAGCATCATGCCCGCGTGCCGAAGCCCCTCCAGGCACGCCGGGCAATTGCGTTCCACGTGTTCAAGCACTTGTGTTTCTTCGGTTTCGGAGAGCGCACGCAGAAGAAACAGCTCGTAAAGATCTTCTAAATGTCGGCAGTCCATGTTCCCATCAACGTATGCAATCGCTGCCGCATGAAGCTGAGGGCAGCGCGCACTTCGTCCTGAGCTCGCCCCGCAGGTTTTCCGAGAGCGTCCGCAATTTCCTTTTCACGACAACCTTCAAAGAGTACCATCTCCAATACTCGTCGCTGAGGGGTGGATAATTGCGCGAGAGAAGAGGTAAACAAGGGCATCCGGCCGGAGAGCTGCGAGATGTCCTTGATTCGGGGCAACCAAGCCTCGGGAAGCTCGCCGGCCTTTTCGTTTCCCTCGCTTTGCAGCTTTCTTCGGCGGAGGGCAGCGCTTCGGGCTGCGAACACGAGCCAGACTTCGGACGCGACTCCCTCGCTCCTCGCCGTCAGTGCCCGCTTCCAGAAACTGAGGAAGGTCTCCTCAAGAACTTCCTCTGCTTCCTTTTTTGAGGCAAGAATCTTCTGCAACATGCCGCGCAGCGAGGGCGAGATACGGTCATAAAAAAGGCCAAGAGCCTCTTCGCTGCCTTGCGCGATCCGGTTGAGCAATTCTTGATTCTCGTATTCCATTCGACCTGGGAAGAGGACCGATTTCCCCTATGGCATAGTGGAGGAAACGGGTTAACAAGCAAAAAGCCTCACGCAAAGCCAAAAAACAAGTTGAGAGTCAAAAGTCAAAAGTTAAAGACCTTAATCCTTATAAGCTTTCGACTCTCGACTTTGAACTTTCAACTTTCAACCTGTCTTGGCGTCTTCGCGAGAGGCTTTGCATTTTCGCCTCGTGCTTCATCCTCGGATCTTTTTCCTGGTCTCGTCCCAGATGGCAACGGACTTCTGGAAGTAGGAATAGTTCGCCATGTGGCAGGCAATTGCGGTATGGTTGCCGAAATGGGCGTCTTCGACGGATGGCTGGCGGCTGCGTACCGACTGAAAGAAATTCCACAAGTGAGCCCGCGTGTCGTCGAAACCCGGAGGGTTGTGATAAGTGGTCTCTGGAATCACCTTTCCTTCACCTGCTTTTAATCGATGCTCGGCAAGCCACTGTTCGGCATAATCCGCCTTCATCTGGGCTGGCCAGGCGGGCGTGCAGGGTGAATGATCCAACCCATCCTGCGGGACGACGTTCACCGTCTCGGCGTCGCCATAAGCCTCAATGAAGCCGCGGGTGCCACAAAAACGGGTTACTTCGGGCAATTCGGTGTTCAACGTAACGCGGACCAAAGCCCGAAAGCCAGGATACTCGTAGAGCGTGGTCAGCTCGTCCGGCACGTCGCGCCCGTCCTTCCAGCGGAAAAGACCGCCCATCGAATAGGCGCGTTGGGGAGGAGCTTCGACGCCCATCACGTAATGGATGCCGGTAAGCTCGTGCACGAAGAGGTCGCCGGGCATGCCTTCGCCGTAGTCCTGAAAGCATCGCCAGCGGGTCCAGCGAATCTTGTCAAACGGCACGTGGTTCGCGGCCGGTGCTTGCCACGTTTCCCAGTCCATCGTTTCAGGAGAAAGGTCCGGCGGCACCGTATATTGCCAGGCGCCGCAAGGGTCGTTGCGTCCGAGCGTCGCTTCGACCAAGGTCACGTCGCCGATGGCGCCCTGGCTCACCAATTCACGCGCTTTAATGTATCCCAGTGAGCTACGCCGCTGGCTTCCCACTTGCACGATGCGGCTATTCTTATCCTGCGCCGCCACCATCTCAAAGCCTTGCTCGACGGTATGGCTCATTGGTTTCTCGACGTAGACGTCTTTTCCCGCGTTCGCGGCTTCGACGACCATCCGCATGTGCCAATGGTCCGGGACGGCGGCGATGATCGCGTCAATCTCCTTATGGTCGAGCAGCTCCTGGTAGTGAGGGGTGACGGGAACAGCGGAATTCCGGAGGATTTCCTTGGCCAGCTCGCGGCGGCCGCTGTAAAGATCGCAGGCAGCCGCGCACTCGACGCCAGGAAGCGTGAGTGCGCCGCGAAACAAGTCCACGCCGCGCATTCCGACGCCAATAATGCCAAACCGGAGGGTGTCGCTGGGAGGCGTTGGGCGCGGAGCGCCGGGAAGCGGGTCTGCCTCCAGCAAAACGTGGCGCGCCGCCAGCGTTATCCCGGCCACGCCGGCCGTGTCGCGCATGAAGTCGCGGCGAGAAATTCCATTGCGTTTGTCCAAAGTAAGCCTCCTTCTCCGCTTGATATTCTAAGAAGCCAATAATCTTACTTCCCGCGAAGAAGGAGGGCAAGCGCGAAATCCTTCCCAAGAATCGCGGTTGAGTGCCTGAGTAGAGTTGCGGAGGGTTGAGAATACCGGTCAGCGCGCCGCATCCGCAATCAAGAAGGAGAGTTGCAGATGGGATGGTTTGAGGATGTTGCGCTACAACGTGGCCTGGGTCGGTTTGTCTATCCGGAGTTGGGTTTCGGTTTTGAGGCCGCAGCCTTCATTAAGGCAAGCGCCTTCGTTGTCAGATCGTTCGCCTTTTCCAAATCCGCCCGGCGGGCGTCTCCATCCTGTTCAATGTCTGCCTTCTGGCGGTACATCAGGTTCAAGTAAGAGTAGGCATTTGCATCGTTCGGCCTAAGAGCTATGGCCTTCTCCAGATTTTGGATGCCTTCATTCACGAGGGCTCCGTTCTCCTCGGCCAGTTCCTCGCGGTCGTTCTCAGGCAGCGGCGGAAGCACACCGGGATCTTTTGGATCTTTGGGAGTTGTCAGCCTGAGCTTCACCCTCAGTTCTGTCTGGCGCTTGTAACACGGGTACCAATCCAACACACCGATCCAGTAATAGGGATCCGGGTCGTTGGGCTCGATCTTCATCAACTCGAGTTGATACTGCTTGGCCTTATCAAAATCCTTCATGTTGTAATAGATCTGGGCGATGCTTCCCAAAGCATTGGTATTGTTCGGGTCAAGCTGGAGAACCGATTGAAACGACTTGATGGCCTGCTCGCCCATCTTCACGTTTTCAGGAGTTTCCCCGCCCGGCGCATATTGAACGGCGTAGGAGGTTGCCAGGTAGAGCCTCGCATTTACCAGTGTTGGGTCGAAGGCGACAGCCTGCTGAAAGTGATTAACGGCTTGGGCATACTGAGCGTTTCGGAAGGCCAGGGTGCCTTTGTTGAGTTGGTCTCGCGCCCGGAGTTTATTGCAGCCCGTGCAGAGGCCTACGAGCATAATTGCCATGCCCAGGAAGGCAAGCTTCGAGAATCTCATTCTCCATCTCCGTTCATTCGCCAAAGTTAGGGATGCTGAAAGGACCAGACTGTCATGCTGAGCATAGCAAAGCATCCCTGTATTTCTTTGAAGATAAATGCAGAGATTCTTCGCTGCGCTCAGAATGACGGCGAAGGAGTCAAAACGACAGTTTAGCCTTTTCAGCAACCTCACTAAAAGCGAAGATTATTCGTTTTCTATCGCCTTGGTGATCAGACCGATCTTATCGATACTGGCCCCGTGGGCAATATCAATAACCTGTGCCACTGCCCCGAAAGGAAGACTCGGGTCTCCCTTGACGAACATGACCCTGTCGTTCCGCGTCTTGAAGATGTCTTCCAGACGATTCCGCAGGTCCTGGATCGAGACCGGAGTCTGATTGATCGCAACCTGCCGGTTCGCGTCAATGGTCACCACAATAGTCCGGTTCAGCACGTCCTGGTTCTGCTTTTGATCTTTGTTGGGCTGGGGCACCAGCGCGCTCAGCCCATGGGGTGTGTTGGGAACAATAATCATGAAGATAATCAGCAGCACCAAAAGGACATCAATCAATGGCGTTACATTGATGTCATTCATCGGGCCGCCTTTTTTGCCAACTGCCATTGCCATAATTACACCTCCACACCACTTTGAAATTTAGAGCCACGCGGCCCCTTGCCGTAGCGCCGGTGTCCTCACCGGCGAACCACCCCATAGTTCCCTCCTTATCAAGGAAGGGAGCCACAGGCGGGATGGCTGCGGACATAGCCGCTACCATACAACTCTTCGCGCGCGTCCTTCAAGGTGCTGCACTCATCGGAACAGCAGGCGGCACTCCTGGCTGGCGCTCGACCTGCTCGGTGAGCAGGCCCAGGTCCTCGACCCCTGCGGCCCGGATGTCGTCCACCACGTCCGTCACGTCGCCGTACTTAGCCCGGGTGTCGCTCTTCAGGTAGACCGTCTTGTTGAGATTATTCTCAAGCCGGTCCTTTACCCTTTTCGTTACATCATCGGCATTGATCAGCGACGACCCGAAATAAATCTTCCCGTCCCGCGTGACGGAGAGGACAGCCGCATTTGTCTTGTTGGCATCCTCCATCGCAATCGCGTTCTGAGATTTCACCATGTCCACGCTCACGTCATGCTGAAGCAGCGGGGTGATCACCATGAAGATGATCAGCAGGACCAGCATCACATCCACCAGCGGCGTGACGTTGATTTCCGACGTTTCCTGGGGCGATTTGCCTTTGAGAGCCATTACTTCCTCCCGCGACCGCTCTTCTTCAGGAAGTAGTCAATCAGCTCCGAAGAGGAGTTGTCCATTTCCACGTCAAAAGCTTCCAGCTTGCTGCTGAAATAGTTGTAGAGCCAGACCGCCGGGATCGCCACCAGCAGGCCCATCGCGGTGGTGACAAGAGCTTCTGCAATACCGCCCGCGACCGCGCCCAATCCCGTCGTGTGCGAAGTAGAGATACCCTGGAACGCATGGATAATCCCGAGCACCGTTCCGAACAAACCCACAAAGGGAGCCGTGGCGCCTACGGTGGCGAGAGCCGGGATGCCGCGCTTCAACTCCGCGTGCACGATGGCCGAAGCACGGTCCAGTGCCCGCTTGGAGGCTTCAATATCATCGTCGGTAATCGCCGCCGTCGCCGCGTGCGCCTGGAACTCCTGCAAGCCGGCCGTGACCACTTTCGCCAGGTGGCTGCGCTTGTTCTGCTCGGCAATGGCGATGCCCTCGTCAACTTTTCCTTCCTTCAAGGCGCCTGCCACTGCGGGCGCAAAAAGCCGCGACTGCTTGCGAGCGGCCTGGTAAGCGATGTAGCGATCAATCATCACAGCGATCGACCATGCGGACATAATAAGCAACACGATGACCACCGCCTTCGCCGGCAGGCCCATGCTGTGCCACATCGACATGGGATCAAAGCCGACCGACGCCGACGACTGGTCCTGAAATAACAAAACTGCCAATGCAAGGAATTTCGCCCCAATCATAATGTTTTTCTCCTCTTGAAATGGTTCATAAAAATCGTTTCGTCTTTAGCTTTCAGCCATCAGCCGCCAGCACGCGGCGCCTCAAAGGAAAAGTCGTTTGCTGAACGCTGAGAGCTGATCGCTCCTTTGCTAATCCGAGAGCGTGAAGTTGACATCAATCTCCGTAACGACCTCTACCGGAACTCCGTTCAATAAAGTCGGCTCGTATCGCCATTGCCTCACGGCCGCTAAGGCGGATTGCACCAGAAGCGGATGGCCCTGAATGACCTTAAGGTCCTGGATGGTGCCGTCCTTGCTGATCACCGCCTCTAGCCGCACGGTGCCCTGAATGCGCGCCATCCTTGCCAGGGGCGGGAATTGCGGCATCGGCCGGTAAATGGCTTTAGCTGCTTCCACCTGGCCGCCAACACGAATGCGCGAGGGCACCGCGGCCTTCGGCGGCGGTGGGGGTGGGGGCGCCCCCATGCCTCCGAGCAAACCACCGAGCACGCCACCACTCCCGCCCGGCACTCCACCCGGCACTCCACCCACAACGCCGGCATTCGAGGGCTCGGGCTGGTCCTTGATCATCTTGATCTGCTTGGGGATCACCGTTGGAGCTTTCATCAAGTCCTTGAGTGATACGCGATGAATCACAATTTTGGGTGGCGCGGGCGCGGGCGGTGGAGGGGGAGGCGGTGGCGGCGGAGGCGCGGCCAGGAAGGTCATAAGCTGCGCCTTAGGAAGCGCGTTCGTGTAAATCAGCGGGTATAAGACAAGCACGCCCACGACGATGCCGTCTATGATATAGCCGATAATCAATGAGGCTCTCTTCCAATTCTTCGTCTTGTTTCCGGTATAAAGGAGATAGATGAGAAGGCCGACGAAGCTGAGGATGAGAGTCAGGATGAACCACGGGATGGGGTTGATCTTCAGCCGGCGTGCATCCGAATAAACGTAGCTGAGGATCAACGCCGTCACAAAAAACGGGATGGCCCCGAACATGAACGATTGGATATAGAGAAGGCTGGTCGATTCCGGGCTTCCCAAAATCAGCGTGACGCCAAAGAACCAAAAGAAGAAACCCAGCACGCCCAGCGCAAACGTAATGAGCCATTGCGTTGTGGTGACCACTGGCGCGCGATCCGGCGCGGAATCAACTAGCGTCTGCTCAAACATCGGCAATCACCTCCCTCAAAAAACAGTGATAAGTGAAAAGTGACAGGGGTCCGAGGCGTCGTGGGTGTTTTTCGTAGTTGCTCTTCACTTGTCACTCTTCACTCGTCACTGCTGTTATCTTCGCACTCCCGCCGGCACCTTCTTCACCGGCCTCTCCTTAGCCTTCGGCCGCAGCGGAGCGGCAGGCGAGGCTACGCTCATCTTACTGCTGCCCAACGTCGACTTCCGCGCCCGGTCCTCCCAGGCAAGGACCAGAGGGCTGGCGATGGCGAATGACGAATACGTCCCGATAATAACGCCGACCACCAGCACCAGCGAAAAACCGTGGATCACCTCGCCGCCAAACAAATAGAGTGCGAGCACCGCAATAAACGTCAACCCGGAAGTCAAAATCGTCCGGCTCAAAACCTGATTGATGCTGCGATTCACAAGATCGCGGAAGTTCTCGCGCTTGTTGAGGTGCATGTTTTCCCGGATGCGGTCGAAGGTGACGATCGTATCGTTCATCGAATAGCCAATCAGCGTCAGGAACGCCGCAATCACGGTAAGCGAAATATCTTTATTCAAAATCGAAAAAATTCCAAGCGTAATCACCACGTCATGGAACGTGGCGATGATGGCTGCGACTCCGAACACCAGCTCAAACCGGAACCAGACGTAAAGCAGCATGGCCGCAAGGCCCGCCAGCACCACATACATGGCCTGCTCGCGCAGCTTCGCTCCCACCTTCGGACCCACAATCTGAGTATTAAACACCGAAAACTGGGAAAGGTAAAAGTTATTTTTCAGGTCGCTGACCACTTGGTTATTGACCCCTGCCACCTCGACCAGCTCGCCGAAGTCCGCAACCAGCCCTTCGCGCGGCGGAGTGGTGCGGAAATGAACCATCGCCTCGGCCATTTGCACATACGTATTCTGCGCGACCTCTACGCCTTTGCCCGCGAGATGAAGCGGATCATCCACAATCAGGCGGTCGGCAATTTGCGAGGGGTTGGCGTTATTGAAGTCCAGCTTCCCGGTCGGGGCCGTGCCGTAGAGATTGTTCAGCGCCTTCACAATATCCTGCTTGCCCGCATCAAGTGCGTTCTGGCGGGCAGTGGTGCGCATGTCCAGACCAATCATGATTTCGTTCTTGGAACCCGCATCGTAGGTCACCAGGGTGGCTCGGTGCAAGTTCTCCCGATCGAGTTGACGCCGGATCCCGTCAATTTCCGGCTTATGCGCGAACTTCACATAAACCAGCGTGCCGCCCCGGAAGTCGATCCCATAGGCCAGGCCGCGGTGGAGGATGATCGACGTGATGCCGACGACCAGAAGAATCACCGACACCGTGATGAAGTATTTCTTCTTCCCCATCCAATCGATCTGGGGATTATGAAAAAACTCCATGCGCGATCCACCTTCCTACTGGAAATTGACACCGAAACGGGGTGTGAAAGTTCCCTCTAATTTCTGAAGACGAGAGACAAGAGACCAGAGACCAGAGACAAGCACAGGGCCTCGTGTAGTGCGTCCGACACTTCTTTATGCATGCGGGAGCCTTGGAGTGCGGCAGCGTGCTGACGCCTTGCGCCGGCAAGCTGGCCACGGGAAAAGCGGCGGCAAGCCGCTGCACTCCAAGGGGCGCGGTCATAAGTAAAGGCACTTTCGACGCCAGCAGGTTCCTGAAGAACCTCCTGAAACTGCCATCCTGAGGAGTCCCGCCGGGCGGGACGACGAAGGATCATCGTTATGCTTGATTATGAAAGTAGCGTGATTCTTCGCTTCGCTCGGAATGGCCGGCCGCATGGTTTTTTCAGCATCCTGCTGGAATCGTCTCTTGTCTCTCGCTTCTAGTTTCTGATTTCTAGTTTGTCCTTACACGCTCAGCGCTTCTCCGCGCTCTCGCCGCGAAAGCACGTAATCGAAAATCACCCTGGACACAAACACCGAAGTAAACAGGTTGGCAATCAGGCCGATGGTCAGCGTAACGGCAAATCCGCGCACCGGTCCGGTGCCGAAGGCAAATAGAATGGCTGCCATGGCGACAGTGGTCACGTGAGTGTCAATAATGGTCTTGAAAGCGTGGTCAAACCCTCCGGCCACCGCCGCCGGAGCCGCCTTGTTCATGCGCAGCTCTTCCCGAATCCTTTCGAAAATCAGGACGTTCGAATCCACACCGATGCCGACGGTAAGGATGACGCCTGCAATGCCCGGCAGCGTCAGCACGCCTTTGAAATAAGCCAGTGCTGCAATCAGGATCACGAGGTTCAGGATGAGCGCCACGTCGGCATTTATTCCGGCGCCGCGATAATAGATGAGCATAAAGATCAGAATGGCTACAAAGCCGATGATGCAGGCCTCAATGCCGTGATGGATGGAATCGGCGCCGAGCGACGGGCCCACCGTTTCCTCCTGCATATAAGTGATCGAAGCGGGCAGGGCCCCCGAGCGCAGCTTCAAAGCCAGGTCAGAAGCCTGCTGGGTGGTGAAACTGCCGGTGATCTGGCCGTTGTCGCTAATCTGCGCCTGGATCACCGGCGCGCTTTGCACGCTGTTGTCCAGGATAATTGCCAGTTGCTTGCCAATGTTCCGCTGCGTGATTTGCGAGAAGCGCGCTGCGCCCGCGTGGGTTAAAGTGAAATCGATGTCCGGGCGCCCGTTAGTATCCTGCGAAGGCTCCGCGCCGGTTAAGTCGCGGCCGGTAATGGCGGCAATCTGGTCGACCAGGTACCAAACTGGTGCCCCGGAATCGGTGATCCCCGGCAGCAGCTCGGTATCCGGGGGAAGCACGCCGCCCAGCGACGCCAAGGCATCGTCCTTGCTGGGATACGGTCCACCCCGCACAACCTTCAGCTCCAGCATCGCCTCCGACCGGATCACATCCTTCACTCGTGTGGGGTCGTTCACTTCGGGCAGCTCCACAACCAGCTCGTAATTGCCCTGGCCGTACTGCGCGATTTCCGGCTCGGTAATGCCTAAAGCATCAACGCGCCGCCGGATGGTGGCCATCGATTCTGTGAACGCATCGCGTTGGATGGTTCCCACTTCACTCGTCTTCAGCGTCATCATGCGCGCCGTTGGATCACCCGCTACGTCCTGTACGTACCACTCCGGGAACTGGTCCTGCATCAGGGCCTGAATGGACTCCCACTGGCCCTGCGGGACGCCTCTCACCGTCATATGCGTCATGTCCACTTTGCGCACTTCGGCGGTAGCAATGTTGCGTGTGTGCAGATCGTCGCGCAGCCGGCCCACCGCCTGGTCCGTAGTGGCGTTCACGGCGTCGTTGACGTTCACCTGGAGCACCAGGTACGTGCCGCCCTTGAGATCGAGTCCCAGCTTGATTCGGTCCGCGATATTTTCCTCGAGTTTCTGAAAGGTGGAGGGCAAACCGACAATCCCGATGACACAAATGGCAACGACAATGACGATTAGAATGGATCGATTCCGAATGCTTTTTTCCATGATGGACTTACCATTCCGAGGGACCGTTTGCTGGCGACGCCCGCTTTCAATGAATCAATGATGCAATCACTCGGCGATTCAATACTATTACTTCCGGCCTTTGGCTTGAGTCTCTCCCACCCCCCAGGCTTCGGCGGGCTTCACTGCGGAGCTTTCCTCCTTTTGCACGCCGGTGATGGCTGAACGCAGCACCTCAACTTTCACTTGGTTTGCGATCTGAAGGTGGACGGTGTTATTTCCGAAACCAACAACAGTGCCCAGGATGCCCCCGTTGGTTGAGACTCGATCCCCCGTCTTCAGATTCGCCAGCATCTCCTGGGTTTTACGCCGTTGATGACCCTGGGGCCGGATGATGAGGAGGTACCAGATGAGGATGAGAGGGCCCAGGAGAAGAATAAAACTCGTCAACCCTGAAGCCCCGGAGGTTCCCGCGGCAAACAGGAACGGCTGCACCATAATGCACTCTAACACACCCAACCCTTACTGTTAAGTTTATGGAAAAGCAGCCGCCCTTTCAAGAGCCTGCCCGCGCCCTTGAGAGAAGATTTGCAAAATCTCCTGCGCCGATAGCCTGCCTGATTTTCATCATTGTGTCAAGGTAAAAATACAAATTGTGATACGTGGCCAGGGTCGCGGCGAGCATCTCTCCCGCCACAAAGAGGTGGCGCACGTAAGCGCGTGAATAGCGGCGGCAGACAGCGCACCCGCAAACCGGGTCGAGCGGACGGTCATCGCGCCCGTAGCGTGCGCTCTTGATCGCCAAGCGGCCTTCCGAAGTAAATACCGACGCGTTCCTCGCATTCCGCGTGGGCATCACGCAATCAAACTGATCAATTCCTCGCGCGACGCATTCGATGAGATCGCGCGGCGTTCCCACGCCCATCAGGTAGCGCGGGCGGTCCTCCGGCAGACGACCGGTTGTAAAATCCACCACATCATAGGTGGCAGGCTTCGGCTCGCCCACGGAAAGCCCACCGAGAGCGTATCCCTCAAATCCAACCTCCAGCATTTCCTCAGCGCTCTCGCGCCGCAGCGCCATGTCCACGCCGCCCTGCACAATGCCATAAAGCGCGCCGCCGGAGCGGCCCTCCTCAACCGAGCGATTATAGAAGTCTTTGGCGCGGCGCGCCCAGCGGCCGGTCAGTTCCACCGCGCGGCGTGTTGCCGCCTCGCTCGAGGGATAAGGCACGCATTCATCCAGAATCATCAGGATGTCCGAGCCGAGCGCCATCTGGATTTCCACTACCCGCTCGGGAGAAAAAAAATGCGAGGACCCGTCCAGATGCGATCGGAACTCAATGCCTTCCTCGCTGACGCGCTGCAGTCCTTTCAGGCTCATCACCTGGAAGCCACCGCTATCGGTGAGGATGGGATGCGGCCAGCTCATGAAGCGATGGAGGCCGCCAGCTTCACGGATGATCTCATATCCGGGTCTTAAGTAGAGATGATAGGTGTTGGCGAGAATGATGCCGGCGCCAAGCTCTTCGAGATGCTCCTGGGTCACGGCTTTGACGGTCCCGCAGGTTCCGACCGGCATGAAGACGGGGGTTTCCACCACGCCGTGGACGGTTTCGAGCCGCCCCAGGCGCGCTTGTGTTTGAGCGTCACGGGCAAGAATTTCAAATTTGAAATTGGAAAACATTGAAAAACAGTGGTTAGTGATGAGTGGTTAGTGAGCAGCAGGCAGCTTGTGTTCGTTACTACAAGCCATTTCAAAACCTCGGATTGCGTTGCCTAAGTTGTTGATTCTATATATAACCAGAAGTGGGTTTTGAAACCAGTTATAATGTGGTGCGTCGAAGGTGCGTTTACATGACCGCGCTCCATCAAGGCTCTCGCATACATAGAGAAGTGTTGTACGCACCACACTAACCACTAATTACTTGCCGTCGGCGTCAACTGGACGCATACGGCGGCGTTAGACGCACCGCACTAACCACTAATCACTAACCACTGTTTTTAAATTGCGGCAAGCCCCGCCTTGAGCAGAACCCAAATCACCCACAATCCCAAAAAGCAAAAAAAGACGCTACGAGGCCGTATTTTCCTGCCAGCGGTCGCAGCGAATCCAATGCCGAGAAGGCCCATAAACCAGAAACTGAAGAAGTTTAAAGAGGTAGCGATGGTATAAAGAGGCCGCGAAACATTCAGGGGCGAAAGGAAGAAACCCACGTTGGCGGGGATAAAGTTTGGGGGGTTAAAAGCAGCAGGGTCGCCGAAGACTATCACGACAATGCCCAAAATATCGGCAATAACGAAGGGCAAGTCCGCGTAAACGGCCACCGAAAAAGCTTTCTTGAAACCAATCGGGATGCCGAACACCGCCTTGAGAATCATCATGCCGATGGCGGCGATGATAATCAAAAAAATAGGAATCTTTAAGAACGAGATGTGAAGAAAAACGCCGCCTTGCTCCGCCGCCTTTTGTATTTGCTCGGGCGTCAAGCTGCTGGCGCGACCGCTCAGCTCCAGGGCCCGGCGAACAATGGCCTGGGTCCCCACTTTGCTGGCCATCAGTTCTGATAGGGCAATCCATGCCAGGATCAGAATTACCAGGGGCGGCCAGAAATCCGGCCGGCGGACGATAGCGCTAAATGTTCCCACCGGGTCCGTAAAGACGCCGAAACACCGCCCGGCAGCGCTTAAATCGCCCTTCCCGGAATTTATTTTCTCATCTGTCATGAGGTTGAATGTGGTACGGATGATTTAGCGAGGCTCACGTTGAGAGACCCGCGGCGGTAGCCGTCGAGGTCGAGGGTTGCGTAAGCGAATCCGAGAGACTTGAAGATCTTCGCAAATCGGTGCGCCATCGCCGGGTCCAGCGCGCGGGCCATCTCCTCGGGTGCAACCTCCAGGCGGGCCAGGTTGCCGTGGTGGCGCACGCGGAATTGCTGGAAGCCCAGCTCGCGCACGGCTTCCTCTGCCTGCTCAACCACCCGGAGCCGCTCGGGGGTTACTTCGAGCCCGTAGGCAATGCGGGAGGCCAGGCAGGCGGATGCCGGACGGTCCCAGACTGGCACGCCCGCCTCATGGGCGAGCGCGCGAATATCGGCCTTCGTGAGGCCGCAGTCGAGCAACGGTGTAAGAACCTGGTGTTTTCGAGCAGCGCGCTCACCCGGCCGCCAGTCGCCACGGTCATCCACGTTCACTCCGTAAGCCACTGCCGCAAAACCGCGGCTCGCGGCCAGCGCAGCCAACTTCGTAAAAAGCTCGTCCTTGCAGAAAAAGCACCGGTTCGGGTTATTCGCGCGGTATTCCGGGTTCAAAAGCTCATCGGTTTCGATGAATTCGTGAGGAAACTTGAATTTTTGGGCGCAGGTTTCTGCCATTGAGCGATCGCGGTTAGAAAAGCTTGCGCTTAGCGCCGCGACTGCCAGCATCCGACTGCCCAGCGCCCGATAGGCCGCGTAGGCGAGGTAGGCAGAGTCAACCCCACCCGAGTAGGCGACAATTAGCGGCGAGGTCTTCTTGAGCTCTTCCTGAAGGCGCTGCGCTCTCTCCTGAAGAGGGTTCATGGGCAGTTCCAAGCATAAATCCAATCACCAACCGCGATCAACCCCCTGCGGATTTCCCCCTACGGATTTCATTGACAAGAGCCGCCGCGACTGAATATTCTCAAAGTTAATTTTTATTTGATACACCTTAGTGGAGCATCATGAGTCGCCTAGGATTCAGCGGGCTGCTTTTCAGCTTGAGCCTGGGGTGGTGTCTCTGTGTCCCGGCCCTTGGAGCGCCTCGAAAAATCCTCCACACTTCCCGCAACCATACGGCGGAGGAAGTTCTCAAAAGCCTTCTTTCGAGTCCTCTGGGCAAACGGGCGCCCTCACTCGATTACCGGGTGATCCTCGTTGAGGATCGGAACCCGAACGCATTTTCGACTTTTCAAGGGAAAATCACCATTACGAGCGGCATCTTCCCCGTGCTGGATGATGACCGAGGAGTGTGGGCGGCGGTCATTGGCCACGAGCTTGGACACGTCGTTCTGCACCACCCGGACTGCCTGCCGGGTTTTGAAGCTGAGTTGCGCCAGGCCGATCAGGCGGCGCACTCGAAGGAAGAGGTTGGGGCTTCGAGCCAGTGGCCGCAAGTTCATCTAGGCCAGGGT
>JASHTR010000042.1 GCA_030040455.1 Terriglobia bacterium
GCGGCAACGTTTTTCTTGGAACTTCGTGGCCCTTTTCTTACGTAGTTCTGCCGCCTTCTGTTTACAATGCGCAACCGAATCACAATCTCGCAGGGCACTCAGGAAAGCCGCGGCCCGAGTAGCGAACTTTCCCGGGCATTTGCAAAACCGACGATGTGACGGTTCCCCTCTTAGCGGTGGGCTTTTGCGTCGTCGCAATCAGTCTTGTCTCAGATGCGGCCGCTCTGGCGCTCGCGTGGAGGCTATAGATACCATCAGAAGCTCTGAAAAAATTCGAATAAGTCATTCTGAGCCGGTTCGTTCCTCTTCGAACGGTCCCTTCGCTCTGCTCAGGATGGCAGGCCTGATAGATTTTTTTCACACGCTCTCATGTTTGAGAATGGCTTCGTCTCAGGCGACGATAGAGGAGAGCGGCGGCCAACCCGATCACGATCACGATCAAGCACAGCATTGCAAAATTGTTCTTCAGATATTCTTGGGCTACGGCTCCGTAATAAACACCCAGCCAGCTTTCGAATCCAAATCTTATTCCCCGCCCCACCACCAATGCCACGACAAAGCGCAGCTCGCTGATGCGAAGGCCACCCGCAATGATCGCAAAAACCTTAAAGGGAGCCGGTGGAGGGAGCAGCGAAGCGACGAAGATCGAGAGGAAGTCGTTGTGCTCCATCCACCGCCGCACGCGCGTCTTCTCGGAAGAAGAGGTTTTCCGTGTAAAGAACTTGCTGCCGTGGCGGGTGATCAGGTAGATGGTGTAGGCGCCGAGTACCGAGCCCACCGTGCACTGCAACGTGTAGAGGAGGGCCTTGTACGGGTGCACGCTGGAAAGCTTGATGAGAAGCAGGTCATTGATGAATGGAAATGCAAGGAAGGAGGAATCTAAAAAGGAAATGGCAAAGAGCCCCCAGCCGCCGTAATGGGACAGCCAGCGGCCCAGACTGGCGATCAAGATATCCGGATGATGCAATCGCAGCCCCTCGGTAGTGAAGACGGCTCATTGTAATCGGAACCGTGCGGTTGCTGCAACTCTCCAATGCCGGCGCGATTTGTTTGTTAATGGAGTCTTTCACTCATTCTCAGCGAGGAGGAGGCGGGAACCGCATCAAAAAAAATCGGGGATGCACTGAGGCATCCCCGATCATTCACTTCAGAGTGTTGCCTATCTCTTTTTCTTGGCTTTTGCCTTTTTCTTTGCTGGCATTTCATTCTCCTCTCAGTTGGTTCGAACTTTCCGCCAGCAAAACTGGCGGAGCGCGTATTCACTCATCATGTATAGTGATTGGCTTCGATAATGTCAAGAGGAAAGTGAATGTCGCCGTCCACTTTCTTCAAAAAGTTTTAATATGACGTTGTCACGCGATGCGAAGTGAAGCGTAATCCGCTCGCAGAAAAACCTCGAAGGCGGTCCTGAGTGAAACGAAGGAAGGTCCTCTGCATCCGTTTGGCACCGCGAATCGAGGGACACGTGGCGAAGTTTACGCTGAGGCAAATGCCGGGATTCTTCGCTGCGCTCAGAACGACAGCGAAACGCTCAGCGGGACGTGCCTAAAGTTTTTCATCGCTGCTAAAATGTGAGTGAAAGCGTGCTGGAAAGAGCGGGCTTCACTGCACGGTGGCCGCGGATGGATGCAACACGTTATCATTAGGACGGCATTCAGTTTTTCGGTGCGGAGGGGTTATGAGGCGATTCAAACCCTTGAGAGCTCGGCACACGCATCCGCTGTGGTTTCCTTCTTTGATTGCATGGTGCGCCTTGGTGCTGGCGTCGCCCGCGGTTTTTGAAGGAGCGCAGAACGAGGCAAACTCACCGGCTCCGGTTCTGAAGGTGCAGACGGAGGTTGTGAACGTTTACGCGGTTGTGAAGGACAAGCACGGCCGTTTAGCCTCCAACCTGAACCAGGGCGACTTCGCATTGGACGAAGATGGAACCCCGCAGACGATTCGTTATTTCTCCCGCCTTACGGACGCTCCACTGACGCTTGGAATCATGGTGGATACCAGCCCCAGCCAGCAGCGGGTGCTTCCGCTCGAGCAGACGCAGGCCAAAGCGTTTCTCCAGGAGGTGTTGCGACCTAAAGACCTGGCTTTTGTGTTGCACTTTGATGTGGACGTGGAGCTGCTTCAGGATTTCACCCCTGACCTCTCGCGTCTGCTGAACGCCATCGACGAGACGGAGATCCACGGCGGCGCGCAAGGCCCTCTTCCCAGCACCTTCCCCGTCGCAGGCGGGGGCGCCACGCATCTCTACGATGCCGTCTGGCTCGCTTCGAATGACCTCATGAAGAGCCAGGTAGGGCGAAAAGTGCTCATTCTACTTACGGACGGCGAAGACCAGGGGAGCAAAGAATCGCTGAAGACAGCTCTTGAAGCGGCGCAAAAGTCCGACGTGATGATCTATTCCATCGACATTGTGGACCGCGCCTTCTACGGAATTGCGAACATTGGCTTCAGCGGCGATTCGGTCTTGAGGAGGCTTTCCGGGGAGACGGGTGGAGAGGTGATCCGGGTCACGCGTAAGAAGGACACAGCCGCCGCCTTTGAGGAGATCGCCAACGAGCTGAGAACCCAGTATCTGCTGGGCTATACACCTACGAACACCGCGCGCGACGGCAGCTACCGTCGCATTCACGTCCGC
>JASHTR010000497.1 GCA_030040455.1 Terriglobia bacterium
AGCTTCTAGTGTCCTGAGTCAGAAGTTCGTTCGCAAAATAGGGCAACGGCTTTCAGGATTTCATCAGCCGTTTTGGTCCAAACGAAGAGTTCAGGGTTTGGGTTGTACGGTTCCACGGGGTTCTGCAACGCCATTTCCAATTCGCGGGTGCTGCGGTGAACGCCGCAACGCAGTTGCTGCTCGGTCAGCGTGGCAAATCACCGTTCCACCAAGTTGATCCTGGAGGCGCCGGTCGGCGTGAAATGGACGTGATAGCGAGGGCGTTTCAGTAGCCAGGGTTGGATCAGCGACGTCTTGTGCGTCAACAAGGTTGGGGTGCGGTCGAGGGCTGGGATTTGCGCCTTTTCATCCACGCAAAGGACCGCGGCTCGCTCAGGCGGGTTCAGGTAGAACCTTACAATGTCCTGTACCTTCTCGATAAACAGCGGGTCGCGGCAGAGCTTGAAGGTTTCATTCCGATTACCTACGGTTTCGTCGCAGACCGGCAGGGCGGCGGCCACCGCGGTATTGCTTCGGTCCTCGGCACAGCCCAGCACAACGCGGGCTCGCAATGCCAAGGCTTGCGACGTCTTCCGCCGCCGGGTCCAACCGAAGAGTGTCTCCCGCTCTTCGGTAGTCAATCTCAATTTCCGTACAGGTCGTCCACGTGGCATCGGGATTCCTCCTTGCTATAGAACCAAGGCACGTGGATTACCATTTATCCAATCAACTTTTGACTCAGGACACTAGTGGACTGTCCCAGAAATAAATGAACTAAATCGGGGTTGCCGGTATCTAATGGGACAGGAAGCTGAGATGCGAACCGGACGCCCGAAACGATCCTTGGTGTTGACAGACGATGAACAAGAGCGACTTCAATCGTTGGCCCCTCGAGCCCGCAGTCAGCCGGTGCTGGCGCGGCGCGCAAGGGTGATCTTGGCTTCCTCCCGGGGCCTTGCGAACGTCGTCGTGGCTAGGCAAGTGCGCTGCTCCGTGGGCATGGTAAATAAGTGGCGTTCCCGCTTTTGGAGAAGGCGACTGGAAGGGCTCTATGACGAGCCCCGACCCGGAGCGCCCCGCAAAGTTACCGATGCGCAAGTGGAGAAGGCTGTGATTCAGACTTTGGAAAGCACGCCGCGCGGGCAGACGCATTGGAGCACCCGCAGCTTGGCTCAAGCCAGCGGGCTCAGCCGCATGACCATCAGGCGGATTTGGCATGCCTTCGGTTTGCAGCCTCATCGCTCCGAGACCTTCAAACTCTCGCCCGACCCTCTGCTCATCGAGAAAGTGCGCGACATCGTGGGGTTGTATCTGAACCCACCCCGATCACGCGCTGGTCTTCTGCGTGGACGAGAAGAGCCAGATTCAGGCGCTGGACCGCACTCAACCGTTATTGCCCCTGCGACCCGGCCAAGCCGAGCGGCGCACCCACGACTACAAGCGACACGGGACCACCTCGCTGTTTGCAGCGCTGGAGTTGAAGACCCGCCGCGTAATCGGTCAACTTCACCGCCGCCACCGCTCCACCAAATTCCGCCAGTTCTTGGATCAGATCGAGGCCAATGTGCCTGCCGAACTGGAAGCCCACATCATTATGGATAACTACGGCACCCATAAGACGACGCTCATCCGAAACTGGTTCGCGAAGCGTTCCCGATTCCACCTCCACTTCACCCCCACTTACGCTTCTTGGATCAACCTGGTGGAACGCTGGTTCGCCGAGATCACCAACCAGCGCATTCGCCGGGGCGTGTTCCGCAGCGTGAAAGAATTGGAAACAGCCATCCGCGACTACATCGACGTGCACAACGAGGATCCCAAGCCTTTCGTTTGGACAAAAACGGCCGATCAAATTCTGGCCAGTATCGCCCGGTTCGCTCAACGTACACGTTCATCTCCAGCCGACGGAGTTAAATCACGAATCACTGGAACAGGAGACTAGTAATTTGTCCACTTATTTGAGGGACACCACACTAGTGTTGCAGGAATATAGTCTGTGCTTTGTGGCAGCAGACAAACCGTCGGTGAGCCTTCCTGCCTTTGTCTAACTGACGGCAAAGAGAGTTTTGTCAAATGAAGTCGGCTCATATTGGAACAAAGTAATAGCCCCGATCGCGGAGGTCTTATGCACAGGCGCAAATTTCTAGAAGAATCGCTAATTGGAGTGCCCTTATTGATGGGGAGACGCGGTTCGGAAAGATCCATTGCAAAGCCCGTCGACAGCCCACATTCTTTCGCGACGGCAGGCGATCCACGGGGTTGCCTGGAGTTTAATCGGATGCTCGTTCACTGGTATCACTTCGTCGATTCCGGGTATCTTCCTTTTGTCGACGAGGTCCAGCCAGAGCTCGTTCAGGTTGGCTTTTATGGATGTATTTTTTGGTCTTTCGCCCACGTGCCCGACGCGGTGAGAGGGGCAATCCAGGGCTCGCTACCCGGAGATGGAAATCTGAAGGCCTGCGGGCAGTGGTTCGAAAACCTCAATAGTGAACTGCACAAGCGCGGAATCAAAGTTGTCGGCCACTTCGATGTTGAGTACCA
Source organism: Terriglobia bacterium (assembly GCA_030040455.1). GTDB lineage: Bacteria > Acidobacteriota > Terriglobia > UBA7540 > UBA7540 > RH2-MAG17b. Next base: position 2,521 of record JASHTR010000497.1, read on the forward strand.
CGTGACCGGCCTCATCAATGGCCCTCAAGGACCGCGTGAAGGGTTCTTCGACTTTTACAACAAGCTTTGGGACGAGCAAGAGTTCGGACCGAAACCAGTGAAAGATCCTCTCGAGCTGCTCCAGCGGAAAGCGGATGGGACTCCTGTAGTCATCGATTATCTCAAGGGCTACTCGCCATGGCCCCTCTATCACGGCTGCATGAACAATCCGCACTGGCGAACAGTCCTCAAGGCGTTCGTAAAGCGCGGTATAGAGCGCGGCGTGGATGGATTCATCGCTAATTACTTCTATCGGTGGGGATGCATGTGCCAGTGGTGCGTTCGAGGCTTTAAGGATTACCTGCGCCAGCGTTATGGGCCTGGTGAACTTCGCAGGAACTTTGGTATTGAAGACCTGGACAAGCATCAATTCGAAGAAATCATCGGCTGGTACCAGCCGGGCAATATGACGCCACTGCGTCTTGAGGAGTTGCGTTTCACCAACATCTCGATGAAGAACGCGTATGATGAGGTTTTCATGGCCTACGGGCGTTCCTTGAAGCCTGATCTGATCCTCGCAATGTGGCTGCATGGCCACTACACCCCCGCGCCTCACGATGAGCGGTTCATGCTGCCGCATGAACTCTGGGCAAAAGGAGAAGACTATATATGGTACTCGTGAACGATGAGCCGGAGCCCACCTTACTATTGCGCTACGTGCGCGGCGCCGGAGGTGGGCGGCCTTTGATCGTCTCCCAGTGGGACAGAGTTAAGATCCGCGCCGTGATGGCCGGATTAGCTGCGAACGGCGGCGTAATCCCAGGGCGTATTGTCAACTTTAATGACCCACAATCGCGCCGGGAATTGGTGCGCTTCTTCCGCTTCATGAAGCAGCACGACGACATCTATCATGCTAGCACGGCGGCCGGTGAGTGCGTTTTGTTATACCCCCGCAGCCAGCAACACGAGGGGCGTTTTACAGAGGCGATCTCAGCGTTCAACGCCGTCGGCTTCAAGCTGCTGGACGACCACGTCCTTTTCGATGTGCTACCCGACGATATCGCCACGCCCGAAAAGCTGGCCCGATACAAGCGGGTCTATACCAACTCTTCCCTGCCGGACATGGAGGCAGAAACCTACGACGGGCTTAGCCGCTTTGAAGCGCCTTCCATCGTCCGTGTGTCCGCAAGCCGTCCGGAAAAAGGCAGCACTTGGGACATCCATTTTGTGAACTACAACCGCAAGGAGCCTCCCGAGAATGAAAGAACAGGTCTCCCTACGGACGAGAACCCGATTCCAGTCTCTGGCGTCAAGGCCGATCTGGTCAGCCCGGCCGGGCTTTCGGTCCGCAAAGTCGAGTGGATGACACCGGAGTCTCCGGAATCCCGGGAGCTGCGCATCGAAAATGCAGGAAGCCGTGTGCACTTCACGACTCCCGAGTTTCTGGTCTATGCCGTTGCTCGCGTTCA
>JASHTR010000498.1 GCA_030040455.1 Terriglobia bacterium
CTTGCTTTCCTCCTTACTGCATCGAAGTGGTCTCGATGGCTCGGCCAAGCAAAGTGAAACGAGAAGGTCATCGGGAGCGGAGAGAAACCATCCCTTCAAATCTGTCGGGATCGAAGCCAATGGTTAACAAAACTATCATCGGAACTCAGAGACGTCAAGTATCCAGGCAGGTACTTATTTCGGTGTGAAGTGCGGCAGCTTGCTGCCGCTTTCGTAAGGCCAGCTTGCCGGCCGGAAAACCCGCGAGCAAGCCCGCGGACCTAAAGCGGGAGCTCCGCTCCCGCACCGCTTCACTGGTCTGAGGCTTCCTTCACGACCGCGGCACGCCGACCACGGTCATGCCGTGAGCCTCCGCGCCAACAGCGAGCGCCTGATCGTGCGTGGCCATCACCAACTCGGCTCCCATCATCTCCTTCCACAGGAGGGCGGTCGAGAGATGAATGGCATCCAGCGTCCCAAGCTCGGTGGGCATCGGCTGGGCCGCGCGGTCGAGAACGGCCGAATCGATTTCGACGATCTCGAGTGACGCGATAAGTCTCAGGATCGCCGCGCGCCGCGCGGCAACTTCCGGGTCTGGGAGATTCGTCCGCAAGCGAAGCCGGTCCAGGGTCCGGAGGCTCTCACCCGCGATCAGCGCGCTCGATACTCCCCGATCGATCTCACTCCATTCGGGCAGACTACCACTCTCGCCGAGCGCGATGCGGAGCAACACCGACGCGTCTATATACGCAATCAACGGTATCCCTGCCGCTCTTCGAGCAATAGCTTGACCACGTCAACCTTGAGCCTCGCAGGGGCAGGCAGGGGAACACGATTAAGCGGCGGCGCGCCCGGGGCAGGCTTCTGGATGCGTAAGGCCAATCGTCCGCGCACAGGCACAATCCGCGCGACGGGCGTCTCACGATCCAAGACGGAGATGGTTTCGCCGCCCCGGACGGCGCGGAGATATTCGCTTAACCGCGATTTCAGCTCCGCAATGCGAACTTGCTTCATAATCTTATTATGACCAGAAGTAGTCATCTTGGCAACCCTGCCTGCAGTTCACGGGCACGGCCGGCAGCAGGCGCCGCGTTAGCCATTCGCTGATGGCTGACGGCTGGCAGAGGATTGCCACCTCTTCCGCAACCCGACAAGACCCAACACGCCCAAAGCCAGCAGCACCAGGGTGCCCGGCTCGGGGACGGTCGCGGGCAGCTCGCCGGCGAGGATGGGCGTGTCCGCGGAGTCTTCGTAGGCGAACGACGAGATCACCCCAGTCTGAACCTTCGCGCTCTCCGTCACCTTCAAGTGCGCCCAGCCGAAGTACGTCTCGTTATTGGATTTGAACTTAAAGCCGAGATATCCTGACTTGTTGGCCCATAAGCCGCTCGCCAACGACTCTACGACTACGCCACTCTTGCTCTTGTAATGCCATCCAGCGAAGGGGGAGTTGGAAACAAACACCCCACTTTTATCGATCAAAGCGCTCTTGGCGAGCGGCCCTGCTACAAATCCGCCGTTAAAAGCGAGCATTTCGGCCTGTCTACTGAAAATCTTGTACTTTATCCCGGGGGTCCGTCGCGAGACGAAGGTGGTCGAACTATCAAATCCCAACCTAGCTACGCCGTTGATGATAACAGGACCCACGGGCGGAATAATTGAAAGAGGCGTTGTGTTGAGGATAATGCTGGCCTGCGCCGGTGGCGCCAGCGCCAGCATGCCTACGCCTGCCGCCGTTGCCGCCATCGCATACGCCGTGAGCCGTTTTGTGAGGCTCTCCGGCAACGCCTCAGCTTTCCTGTTCGATTCCTTCTTCGATTGCTTCATCTTGCTTTCCTCCTTACTGCAACGAAGTGGTCTCGATGGCTCGGCGAACGGGAGCGGAGAGAAACCACCCTTCAAATCTGTCGGGATCGAAGCCAATGGTTAACAAAACTATCATCGGAACTCAGAGGCGTCAAGTATCCAGGTAGGTACTATTTCGGTGCGGAGTGCGGCAGCTTGCTGCCGCTTTCGTAAGGCCAGCTTGCCGGCCGGAAAACCCGCGAACAAGCTCGCGGACCGGAAGCGGGAGCTCCGCTCCCGCACTCCAAAAACGCTCTCACGGCATCGATTTGGGCACTCCCCGCCGGCTCCCAAGTGCCGGTTGTGCCTCCACCGAAAAGCGTGCCGGCCTTGCGGATTCAACTCTCCCGCTGCTCATCTTGCCCTGCCGTGGGATAATCAACTTTTGCCTTGGCGAGGCACTTTTAATTCCGGGCAACTCGGAAGGTTTCATGATCCTGAATGACCTCTCGCTCCTGACCGACGACGACCTTCATTACTTTAACGAAGGCACGCATTATCGGATTTACAGAAAGCTCGGAGCCCACCTAGCAGAATCTGGCGAGACGGAAGGTGTATATTTTGCCGTCTGGGCGCCGAATGCAGAGCGCGTCACGGTGATCGGCGACTTCAATTTTTGGGATAAAGCCAATTGTCCGCTTTCCGCGCGCCGGCAATCCGGAGTGTGGGAGGGATTTATTCCCGGGGTGGTCAAAGGGACTAAATACAAATTTCAGATCTATTCGCGTTATGAGGGATACCAGATTGATAAGGCTGACCCGCTGGCGTTTTATAGCGAGGTGGCTCCGCAAAATGCCTCCATTGTTTGGGACCTCCGTTACGACTGGAGCGATCGCGACTGGATGGAGGCTCGCCCGGCGCGCAATGACCGAAGCTCTCCCCTCGCCATCTATGAAGTGCACCTTGGCTCCTGGATGCGGTCTCCTGAGCGCCCCGAGCGCTTTCTCGGTTATCGCGACCTCGCGCCCTTGCTCGCCGAGTATGTGAAGAGATTGGGCTTCACGCACGTGGAGTTCCTGCCCGTGATGGAGCATCCCTACTATCCTTCCTGGGGATATCAAATCACGGGTTACTTCGCCCCCACCAGCCGCTACGGCCCGCCCCAGGATTTCATGTACCTCGTGGACTTCCTCCACCAAAACAATATCGGCGTGATTCTGGACTGGGTGCCTTCCCACTTTCCCACCGACGGGCACGGCCTGGGATACTTCGACGGAACCCACCTCTATGAGCACGCGGATTCGCGAGCGGGCTTTCATCCGGAGTGGAAAAGCTTCATTTTTAATTACGGGCGCAATGAAGTACGGAGCTTTCTTCTTTCGAGCGCCTTGTTCTGGCTCGACCATTATCATGCCGATGGCCTGCGCGTTGATGGCGTCGCCTCGATGCTCTACCGCGATTACGCGCGCAGAGGGGGAGAATGGATCCCGAACCAGTACGGCGGAA
>JASHTR010000499.1 GCA_030040455.1 Terriglobia bacterium
AAGTGCTTGGCATGCAGCTTTTGGGAGGCATTTTCGAGCAGGTGGTCGGTCTCCGCCGCAAAACCTACAATCACCTGCTCTGCACGGCGGCGGCCGGCAATTTCAGCCAGGATGTCCCGCGTCGGTCTTAGCTCAATCGAGAGATTACCCTGTTTCTTCTTGATCTTCCCGGGAAATACCGCCGCTGCCTGATAGTCCGCTACCGCAGCAGCCATTATGACGATGCTGACGGCGTTGAGGCGATCGAGAACGGCTCTTGCCATTTGGTCAGCCGTTTTCACGTTTTCGATTGCGACGCCCGAAGGAGGGTGAAGATGCGTAGGTCCGCTCACCAGTGTAACGCGCGCACCTCGGCGTTGCCCCGCCTCCGCCAAGGCAAACCCCATCTTGCCGCTCGATCGGTTGCTAAGGTGTCGCACTAAATCGATAGGCTCATGAGTAGGGCCGGCGGTCACAAGCATATTTTCGTTGAGCAAGTCTTCGCGGAGTCCGAGTGTCTCAAAAACCGCTTCTGCAATCGTTTCAACCGCAGCCAGACGCCCGGCCCCGCTCATTCCACAGGCAAGATAGCCTGCGTCCGGTTCAACAATTCTTACACCACGCCCGCGCAAAAGAGACAGGTTGGCCTCGGTAGCAGCATGTTGCCACATATGGACGTTCATCGCCGGAGCTACCAGCACCGGCGCTCGCGTGGCAAGATAAAGCACGGAGAGAAAATCGTCCGCCTGACCATGAGCGAGCTTGGCAAGCACATCGGCCGTAGCCGGGGCGATGACCAGCGCATCAATGCTTTGAGCGACGGCGATGTGTTCGATCGCGCTCCCTGGATTGGAGTCGTTGCATGTACCCTCAAACAGGTCGGTGATGACTGGCCGTCCCGAGAGGGAAGCAAATGTAAGCGGAGCAACGAACTCACGGGCCGCGCGCGTCATAATAACCTGTACGTCCAGGCCACGGTCCTGGAGCAGCCGTAAAAGCTCCGCCGCTTTATAAGCAGCAATCCCGCCCGTCACTCCCAGTGCGACTCGCATTAGCTTCTCAGGATTCCTTCCTCATTCTAGTGCGAAAACCGGTGAGTCAGGAGCGCGCCAATAATACTGAGAATAAAGAAAATCAGAAAGAACCACACCAAAGCTCGAATGAACACGCTCGTCTGCGCTTCCATCAGAGGGCAAGGTACCTCCGGCGCGCGGCGGCGTGAGAGATACCACGGAAAAACTACAATCCACAGAAGCAGCGAGCTGATTCCCCAGCGAAAAGGGTAAGGAACGCGCTTTGCGTGTGCATCGTAGAATACCCAGGTGGAGCTAACCAAAAGCACACCTGCGAGCACAGCTTCATATCCCACGGCATTCAGATATTTCTTTGCAAGGATGACGGTGGCAATATAAACGCCCAGGACAATGAGGAAGATCCGCCAGGAAAATTGCGTTTTTCCGGCAAGCGTGGGAGCGGCTTTACCGGAAGGCGAAGGAATGGGTAGCTCCGTCTCACGCGCCGCAATCCTCGACAAATCAATGGGTTCGTGGCAAGCGACACAAACATGGCATGTCGGGGCCAGCATCTGCCCACAATTAGGGCAGGCAAAAGGCTCGGAGAGGTCGGACGAATCCACGGTTCCTTCCGCTCCCACTTCGCTACCCACGGCATTGGCCTTGCTTTCATCGGTCATTGGAACTTCACCCTGGGGGTTTTGCATCCCCGATTTCTTGTACTGAAACCGATTGTATGATTTCCTGATGTGGATTGTATAGAGGGCAGGGCGCAGCAAGGAAGCAATCCAGCGGTGAGCCGCAACCCCCGGTAGTTAAACCGGATTTACTTTTGAGCACGATTGTGGCTAGAATAGCAGACGCTGATAAGCATCGGAGGAGGTCCACGTGGCTCATCGATTTTCGAGACGGGAATTTCTGGGGAAGTCGGCTTTAGCGAGCGCTATGACCACCGCTGCCGCCGCTTTCGGCGCGGGGACGGCCAAGGCGTCCCCAGCGATGCCGCAGCATATCCAAGGCCGGCATTTTGGAGAGGTGAGCGCCGGGGAATTATTGGCGATGCCGACCCGCATTTTGGGCAGGACCGAAGCGCGCGTTTCGGTTATTGCCTTCGGTTGTGGCAGCCGCCTCATGATGTACGGCAACGACGATGCGGCCGTCGAGGCGCTTAACCTGGCTCTCGATTCGGGCATCAGCTATCTGGATACGGCGTATGGCTATGGCGAAGGGCGCAGTGAAGCCTGGGTGGGGCAAGTCGCCAAGACGCGACGTAAAGAATTCTTTCTGGCCACCAAGATTGAGCCTCGGGATGGCGATACGGCGCGGCGGATTCTGGAGGGAAGCCTGAAGCGATTGCAAACCGATCAGATCGACCTGATCCACGTCCACGCCCTGCACGATCGAGAGGACTTAGCGAAGGTGGAAGCTACGAACGGCGTCCTCAATGCACTTTACAAGCTGCGCGAAGAAAAGGTGACGCGCTTCATTGGTATTACCAGCCACTACGATCCGGCGGTATTGAAGATTGCCCTCGAGCGACACGACTTTGATTGCGTGCAGATGGCGCTCAATGCCGCTCTTCAGGGGATGACCACTGGTTCGCATCGGATGGTGCTGAACCCGGCGATGCAGGGAAGCTTCCAACAGATCGCGCTGCCGGTCGCGCGCAAGAAAAATCTCGGAATTCTGGCAATGAAGGTGATGGGGCAGGAAGCGCTGGTGGGCACGGGCTCCGGGAAGAGCAATGCCGCCAAATTGCTGCAATACGCCTTAAGCCTGCCGGTTGCCTCGGCCGTAGTCGGGATGCCCAGCCACGAAATCATCCGAAAAAATGCCGCCTGGGCAAGATCCTTCGAGCCGATGCCCAGGAAAGAGATGCAGGAATTCTCCCGCCGCATGGCCCATGCCAACAAGCTGGCGCTCGACCGTAAATTTTTCAATCACATTGACGCCTGACAGGTGATGGCACAGCAGAGCGGGAGGAAGCGACGCTTAAGTCGCCACGCCTCGCCTGCGGTTCCGCGTCCCGTTGTGCCTCCTTATGATCCGGCCTGCGAACGGTTTGCCGCTCACGTCTTGGTCGCCCGCAATCGGGAATGCCAAACCACAATTGTCACAATCCAAGCTTCCGTGCAGCCAGCTCGGTTCCAATGACCCGAGCGTGGATCTTCTCGAATGCCAGCTCTCGATGGGTGGAGGTATCGTCGCTGAAAGGGGCAAATCCACAGTCGTCCGTGGTCCCGAGCTGCTGCAAAGGAATAAATTCAGCGGCTTCAAGAACGTGGTCGCGGACCTCTTCTGGTCTCTCAACCCGAGAGCTAATGGGATCGATAACACCAACAAAAATTGTCTGACTTGGTTGCATGCACTCCCGAATCAATTGGAGAACGTGACGGCGGTCTTTTTCGCTTGCCAACTGGATGTAGAAGTTGCCGGCCTTAAGCGTGAAGAGGATGGGCAAAAGGCCCGCGTAATCGACATCAGCGCTGTGCGGCGCATCCAGATCGCTGCCAGCACAGGTGTGAACGCCAATCCGCCTCCTCTGCTCCGGGGAAAAGCGCCCGAGCACCTGGTTATTTAAATCGATGAACTGTTTGAGGAGTTGACCCGAAGGATCAAGCTTCAGGGATAGCCGGGCCTCTGTAAAATCCATTTGCACCTTGTACGCTCCCCGATCGAGACATCCCTGGATATCCTCTACGGCTTCCCGAACGAGATCGGCCAGAAACGCCTCTCGGGAATAGCCGTCAATTCCCGTTTGCGGGTAAAGGAGGCTTAACAACGACGCGGAAATAACCGCCTGCTTCAGAGGGACCTTTGTATATTTTTTGGCGGCCTCCAGAAAGGATGCGGCATGGGTCGAGTAGCGAAAGGGCCCGGAGGTTAAACGAGGCAGTTGTCGGACATGGCCATCAGCGAATGAAACGGTTACGCCGTCAGGCGCCAAGTTGGGAAGATCGTTGACTGCGTAAGTGGCAAAGCTGGGCTTGGTTTGTTCGCCATCGCTGATGACCGGCGATCCGGTAGCTTCGAGGCGCCGGAGGGTATCCCGCAAGGCGTTCTCATATTCCTCGTCGAGCTTTTCCTGTGTGAGACGCTCCTCCCGAAACTCCTTTATGGCTTCGATCAGCTCAAGTGGCCTCGGGATGCTTCCAATAGGCTCTGTCGGAATCGGCATGATTTAATCCTCCCTTCCTAATGTCGGCGGTGAGAATACGAGCAAACGAAGAGGGGGTCAATAGTGGCCACTGATTATTGCTTGAAGAAAATATAGCTAGTGCGCCCAACGCTTCTTTACGTATGCGGGAGCCTTGGAATGCGGCATTGTGCTGCTTTGCGCCGGCGAGCGGGCTCGCGGCGCTTAATATCCAGCGGCCAGCAAGCTGGCCTTGGGAAAAGCGGCGGCAAGCCGCCGCACTCCCAAGGGCGCGGTCATAAATAAAGGCACTTTCGACGCACCACTATCCTCTCTGCGCCCCCTCCGGCTCGGCAATATAGGCTGCCAGCAGGATGACAACGCCCACCGTCATGAGCGCGCACAACCCGGTGACAGCGGAGTATCCGTAATGCTGGTAGAGGATGCCGCCCACGTAGGCTGCGGTCGCAATGCCAACCTGCGAGGAGACGGCGCGCGCCGCCATAAACGCGCCGCGCTCAGTGCCAGGTACAAGCTCCGTCATCAGAGCGGTTAAGGGTCCCTGGCGAAATGCAGCTCCCAAGCTTGTCAGGCCGAAAACAACCAGCAAGAGGATGCCCCAGGGAAAGAAAGGCATTACGACTAACGCAAGGGCCAGCAGAGCATTTCCCACAATCGCCACCGTCCGTTTCCCCCAGCGGTCAGAAAGCGTTCCGCCTAGCGGGGCTCCCACAACCGCCGCGAGGCCTCCCAGCATAAAAATCCA
>JASHTR010000500.1 GCA_030040455.1 Terriglobia bacterium
GGTTCGCAAAATAGAGTCCCGAACGACTCTCGAAGCAATCTTCCAGGTAGCCGAGGGGAGTGGAGCTTGGAAGGCCGGCGCTCGCCCGCAACCCTCTCACCAGGCACGTGGTGGCGAAGTCCAGCTGACGCCAATGCTTGTTGGCTTCGTCCATCACCATCCGGCCCGGTTCTTTTGTTTCCGACCAAAGCTGCGGATAGTACCCGCCATATCCATCCGAGAACAGCTCGAGCGCTTCAATGCTTTCGCGTTCTGGCAACCCCTGCAGGATCAGCACGGAATCGGTTGCCGTCACGAGCCGGCCCGTATGAAATGGCCAGAGAACTCCCTGCCTTCCCGCCATAATCCGATCGCGCAATTGATCGGCAGTTGCGGCAATCGTAGGGCGCGAGGTCTGCTTCAGAGCTTTTAACAGGAATCCAAGCGGAACCAAGTCCCCATAGGCAACTCTTTTCTGCGGCGGCGGAGGCTGGCACGTCATCGCCAGGGACGCCTCGCAAGCCTTGCGGGCCAGCTCTCCGGCGGCAGCAAGGCCCATCTCTCTTGCCCATGCAGTTCTCGTTTCGGATGCTTGGATGAGTCCCGCTTCGACGTTCCGGTCAATCTCGCCGTGATTGAGAAAGAACTGGTTGCAGTTTCCGGTTCTACCATAACCCGCAAGCGACGCGGCCTGAATATGCGTCGTCAGCCGGTTTCGGAACAAAGCAACAAACCCGGCTTCGGCCCCATGCCCCCCTTGATATTCCACGCCAGCGGCCTCCAGAAGTTCGTAGTGGTCCTGGCTCGGCCTGCGATGAAAGATGGCCTTCGCTTGCCCGTACTCACCTTCAATCACCAGGTGAAGCACCACGGGCGGGAGCTCAGCTTTCCTGCCAAAGCCCAGGCAATGGGCTTCGTCCGGCGGAAAGGCGCTCAGAATATCCGAATAGCGGTCATAGAGCGATATTTCTGGCCTGGGGCTGGACTGAAGCCGATCGTCATTCAGCTTGTACAAACACGATCCATCTTTTGTTGCAAGATAACGTGCTGCCGGCGTGAGGATCACGTGACTGAACGACGCGAGATCAAATGGGCGTGGCAGAAAAAACATCGCTTTCATCTGCGTGTCCTCTGCGAACGAGCGGATCCCCGATAGCCTGAACAACACCATCCATTCGAGCGAAGCGGGCAGTGCTCTTAGAATTTCCGTTACGTCCACCGTAAGCCTCGTACAAACGGAGCGCAGTAATCGCTGCGGATCGCTGGCGTATCACAGGCCATGTCGCTTCGCAACACTCGCAAAGAACGAACAGAACCCTCATCGGCTGCGTCGCCCTTCCCTCTCCCATCGGGAAGGAGGGAGCGCAGCGAGCCGGGCGAGAGATCGTTAGAGAACTTCTCGGAGTGGGGCACGACTATAGACGTGCCAACAAAGCGCGTCTTCTGTCGGGCATTAGCCACGGAGGACCGCAGCGGCGAAAGCCACCACCTGCCTCTGCTTCGAATCGGGATGGCTCTAGCCGCGCCCGGATACCTGGCGGATTCCAACGACGGTGTAATTTCTGAGAAGTTGTGAATTAATCGCTTCTGTCCTGCAGAGCGAAGCATCCCCGCATTTGCTTCAAAACAGAATGCGGTGCTCCTTCGCTATCGCCCAGGGTAACCGGCGTGGGACAATGGTTCACGCCGTCTGAGTCACAGCACTTCCATGCCGGCTCCTGCTCGCGGCGCGGACCCGGTCTACGTCCCCCACCAGCCCTGGCTTTGCGTCGCACTGGCTCCAAACAACACGCTCCCGGCGGCGGCGCCGCCGGTCAGGATCATCGTCGCTGCGATATCCGTCCCTCCAGCCACTTTCTCCAGGTCCTCATCGGAAAGCTCGGCAAGGTTCGAAGGCGCCGGAGGGATCGAAAGATGAATTGTGTTTCCGTCTTCCTCGTGAATGTAGATGTTTACGGCTTCAGAAACTTTGTGTCCGGTATATTTTTCGAGCGTGCCCCGGGGATCAGCGATAATTTCCCTCCTGAAGGCCGGATCCTTCCAGCATTTCTGAATCAGCGCAGTTTCCAGCTCCCTTCGCGTCACTGCTTGCGTTCCCATAATTTTCTCTTCTGCGGGAGCCTTGGAGTGCGGCAGCGTGCTGCTGCTTTGCGCCGGCGAACTGGCTCGCGGCGATTAAGGAATATCCCGTGGCCAGCAAGCTGGCCACGGGGAAGGCGGCGGCAAGCCGCCGCACTCCAAAGGGCGCGGTATGACGATCTCTCAATCACCAGCCTGCGTCGGCAATCGTTCCGCCCGCCGCGCTTCCGATCGCTGTTCCCACAGCAGCCCCGGAAATTGCCGCCGCGATCGAAGCGATAACAAGGCCGCCTATTTCGCTGCCCCCGCTCACCCGCTCCAGCTCCTCATCAGAAAGCTCGCTCAGGTTCGTCGGCGCCGGAGGGATCGAGAGATGCACGGTGTTCGCGTCTTCTTCGTGCACGATGATCTTCAACTCCGCGGGTAGTTTTTGCCCAAGATGCTTCTCAAACATGCCTTTCGGATCGCTAATCACTCGTCGTTTGAACTCCGGATCTTTCCATGCCCTCTCAATGAGCCGGGTTTCCACATCACGGCGGGTTACTGCCGGACTTGTTCCCATGATGAATTGCTCCTTTCGTGAAATAGTGATTTGAATACGTGCCGGGCGAGCGGATCACGCTCTCACGCAGCACAGGCTCCCTTGTTCATGCGGAGCGGACGAGCTACCAGCCGCCGCTTGTCGCCGTCACGCCCGCTACCGATCCCACGGCCGAAGCTCCAGCCACGCTCACAGCAACTGCGCTCATAACGATAAGGAACTCGGTGCCGCCGGCAACCCTCTCCAGGTCTTCATCGGACAGATCGGCGAGATTGCTGGGAGCGGGTGGAATCGTTAAGTGAAGCGTGTTCGCATCTTCCTCGTGGATGAAAATCTTCATGCCCGGCGGCAGGCTTCGTCCCGTGTGGCGCTCGAAGATGCCTTTCGGGTCGCTCAGCACCGCCTTCTTGAATTCAGGGTCCTTCCAGCATTTCTCAATCAGCGCGGTTTCCATTTCGCGCCGCGCAGATTCCTGTGTTTGCATAGTCTTCTTTTCTCCTTATTTTTGTTTTTGAAGAGCTCGCCCGCCGGCGGCGACCGCGTCACGGCGGTTTCCCGAGCTTCGACTCATTCTCACCAGCTTCCCGAGACGCCGGCATTCACGGCTGCCGCCAAAGTGCCTGCAACCGCAACGGTCAGAACGGCGGTAGAGATCCCTATCTCTGTCCCTCCCGCGACGGTTTCTAAATCCTCGTCGGACAGATCGGCGAGATTGCTGGGGGCGGGTGGAATCGTCAAGTGCAGTGTGTTCGCATCTTCCTCGTGGATGAGAATCTTCATGTCCGGCGGCAAGCTTCGTCCCAGGTGGCGCTCAAGCATGCCCTTGGGGTCGCTCACCACCGCCTTCTTGAATTCAGGGTCCTTCCAGCACTTCTCAATCAACGCGGTTTCCATTTCACGCCGCGCAGATTCCTGTGGTTGCATAGCCTTCTTTTCTCCTTTCAGCTCATTTTGAGGGCGACCTGTCGGCTCCGTGCCGCCTGAACCTGCCGCCACACCTTATAAAGATCAGAAGCCGTCGTCGAATTCAGCGCCGAGCGCAACTGGGCCAGCGCGCAATCGAGCCGCTCTTCCAGCTCCCGCGGCATCCCATCCACGATCGATTCTCTCCAGAACCCCGGCAACTGGCTTCGAAGCTCAATCTTGTTCATGTGCGACGCCAATGCGGCCTGGATAAGCTCCAACGGTAAAACGGATTCCATCGCCAGCGTTAGACCCAGCGAGCTGCCTTCGGCTGCCGCCCGGTGCCACGTCCCCTTCGGCATATACAAAACATCACCGGGACTTAAAACCACCTCGCACAGTTCCTCTTCGCGCGGATGCCTCACCGTCACCCACGGCAGCTTCAGCACTTCCCGATCCTTCGGAAACGAGACGTTGGTGACCACCTCGCGCAGGCCCGGCTCCGGCGAATACCACCATCGCTTTCTGCCTTCGATCTGCATGATCGAGACCGGGTGATGATCCAGGTGCAAGCCGAAGCCTGCGCCGTCGGGCGAAAGATACGAATTGAAAAAGAACCTGCCTGCCACCGCGAAATCCCGGCTTATCCCCTGCAGAAAGGCCGTCAAAGCAGGGCTGCCCGGATCGATCATCGAGGCGCACACCGTCTTCCCCGACGAAAGCATCTCCGGCACCTGCTCGGGCTTGATATTGAAATGCCCGGGCCAGCCCTTTTCGTCCGTAAACCCCACCTTGAAG
>JASHTR010000501.1 GCA_030040455.1 Terriglobia bacterium
TTTCGTCCTTCCCGGGCCGCACCCAGGGGCGGTAGAAATCCATCACCGAGCTCGATGAAAGAGAGTTGAGTGCCGCGCTCAGGTTGGCCATGCCGGCGGCGATGATGGCGGCGGTGACCAGGCCCGCTAAACCCAGGGGCAGGGAATGCACCACAAAGAAGGGATAGATCTGGTCCGGCCGCTTGAAAGCCACAGCCGGTGGAAAGATGCGATAATAAGCAAACAAGGCCACGCCAATCACAAGAAACAGGGCAAACTGGAAGAGAATCACCAGCCCGCTCGAAAGCAGCGCTGTCTGGCTCTCCCGCTTGTTCCGGGCCGCGAGCAGCCGCTGGACGATGATTTGGTCCGTGCCGTGGCTGGCTGAGGTGAGGAACGTGCCTCCAATGAGGCCGGAAAGAAAAAGATAGGGCTCGTGAAAGTTGAACTGAAAATTAAAAACCTGAAGCTTGTTGCCGGAAATTCGCGCCAGATGGCTGACGGTATGCCAGCCGCCGGGAATCCAGTAGAGAAGCAGGATCAAGGCGATGATGCTGCCTGCCAGATAAATCGACAACTGCAGGACGTCCGTCCAGATGACCGCTGTGAACCCGCCCTCAAACGTATAGATGAGCGTCAGCACCGTGACAATGATGACGGCGGTCAGAATACCCGTTCGGAAAATGATTTCGAATACGATGGCAATCGCAAAAACGCGGACGCCCTCGGCGAGGGCTCGCGTGGAGAGAAACAGCCCCGCCGTAAAAGCCTTCAGCGCGTGTCCGAACCGCCGCTCGATGAATTGATAGGCGGTGAAGATTTCGCCGGCAAAGTATTTGGGGAGAAGAACGAAGCTCACCACAACGCGTGCCACGAGATAGCCGAAGATGAGCTGAAGAAAATTCATGTTTGAGCTGTAGGCGATGCCGGGCGTGCTGATGATGGTGAGGATGCTGGTCTCGGCGGAGACAATGGAGAGCATGATGGCCCACCAGGGCAGCTCGCGCCCTCCCAGGAAGTAGTCGCGCAAGTTGCGCTGGCGGCGGAAGTGCGCGCCGAAGACCGTGATGCCGATCAGGTAGGCGGCGATTACGGCGAGGTTGATGGGGCCGAACGCCAATGGAACTCCTTTGGATTCAATTCACGATTATGAATTATGAATTTTCTGCCATCATCTCTCTTTTTTGGGTTGCCGCCTTTTCCTCCTGGGGCGCGGAAGGCCAGGTCAGCATCTAAAGCGAAGGAGGGAAAAGGGCATAACATGGGGTGGCTGGCTCGTTCCAGGGTGCGAGATGAAATTTTACTTGAAAAATTCTGAAACTCTTGGTATTCCAATTGCTCGCGGGATTGGCAGCAGCTAAGAGGATGTGAATAGATCAATAAGGCCTGTCACCCTGAGCGACAGCGAAGGATCTCAGCATTTTTTATGGAGCAAATGCAAGAATGCTTCGTTACGATCAGCACGACGCATACGAATTTTTCGCAGCTTCTTAGCTTCAATTCGTTCGCCCCGCCTGCAAAAAGGTGAAGAGCCGGCGTGGAACGTTGCTGAGCCCGACATTCAATCGATACTAGACAATAATAATGAGGTAGCTTTTCAATGAAAAGGACAACTTTAGTCACTGCATGTTTACTTGCCGTCTTGTCGCCGCCCGCCATGTTTGGCGCACGAACGAAGGCTTCTCCGGCCAACGGATTGCCGGGGAGCGTTCAGGCCGCGCCAGCAGGGATTCCGGCTGCCCCGCAGGCTGCCCGGGCACCACAGTGGAAAAGCCGCGAGGAATACGACGCCTTTGCGGCCATCCAGAAAGCCGCGAGTCCTCAGCAAAAGATTTCGGCGGCTGACGCGTTCCTCGCAAAGTATCCTACCTCTGATTTCAAGGCCACGGCGGATATGATTAAGCTTCAGGCCTATGTGCAGCTCAAGGAAGTGAACCAGGCCATTACCGCCGCGAATAGCGCTCTCGCAGCCAATCCGATCAGCGTGATCAAAATTACGGCGCTGCACTACTTGGCCTACGTTTTCCCCTATGTCTATAAACCCAATGATGCTAACGCCACGTCCCAGCTCGCGGAAGCAAGAAGTCAGGCGCAAGAGGGCCTCCAGGAGCTTCAGCAAGCGCAGAAGCCGGCTGGCCTCTCCCAGGACGCCTTTGAAACTCAGATCAAGCAGTTTCGCTCCGACTTCAACCGTGCCATCGGTTTCGCCGCGCTCCAGCAGAAGGACTACAACGGTGCCATCACCTCGCTGAAAGCAGCGGCTGAAGACAACCCGGATGATAGCTACACTTTTTCCTTCCTTGGCCAGGCCTACCTGTTTGTTAAGCCCCCGGATTATAACAGCGCGTTGTGGTACCTCGCGCGGGCGGATGCCCTGGCAAAGAAGGACAGCACTCCCAATCTTGCCGGCCTCGAGAAGCTTTACAGTCAATGGTATGAGTTCCGGCACGGCTCCAATGCTGGCGAGGATGCGCTCGTCACCCAGGCTGATGGCAGCCCGACTCCACCCGCAGGGTTTAACGTGC
>JASHTR010000502.1 GCA_030040455.1 Terriglobia bacterium
GCGAACCACCTTGTAGTCCCCTCCTGAATTGACGTTATCACCGCGAGCGAGAGCCGCCTTCATTTGGAGCGCTGGAGGATGCGCCAAATCGTCCCGCTAAAGATCATCGCTTGTGCTTCCTTGGGAACGCCGCAAGCATCCAGCATTTTGTGGTAGCGGGCCCGCGCACGATCGAACTCGGCCAGGTCACCGTCGAAAATGTCCGAGCCGAAAACTAGCTTCTCAAATGCGCTGACGCCCGATTGGGGGGTGTGGGGGCTCACGACGCCCGTCCACCAGAAGATGGATTTGAAGAACGTGTAGTCATCCGCTTTCTTAATCAAGGATGAGCCGGAGAGATCGAAGTAAAGATTGGGGCTCCAACGGCCAATCTCGGCCGCTTCGGCATAGTCGGGGTTGCCCATGTGAGCGCCGATCACCGTGACCTGGGGGAATTGCCTTGCGATAAGGTCCAGTCGTGTGACGCGATTGCGGTCAAAGCTGACGTCCTCGGGGATCTGGGGAGTTTCGCGGTTCACAATCCCGGTGTGGAAGAGCAGGATCATGTGGTATTTTTCAGCCCGCTGGTAGATGGGCCAGTAATGGCGGTCGTCATAATTGTGGAGCGCGGAGGACATCTCTCCTAGCCCGCGAAAGCCCGCCGCGTGAAAGCGGTCAACCTGCTCGAGCACATCCGGCGCGTCGAGTTTGATAGCTCCAAATCCGATCAGGCGGTTGGGATGTTCCCGGATGGCGGCGCGCGCCGGTTGTAAGTCACGCGGCGGGGTGAGCAGAAAGGCCATTCCATCCACCGAATCCAGCTTGGCCACCAGCTTGGGAAGAAAAGCCGCGGTACTGTAATGTACGTGAACGTCAATAATTTTAGGCTGCTGCGCCGGCAAAATCGCCGCTCCGACGATCAATAACAGAATGGTCCATCCCATCCTTAAACGCCTCATGGTTTTTTCTCCTTAATTGCTGTAGTGCCGGCGCGAGCTTCAGCGTTGAGTGCTTGCCCTGAGCAGGGCGAAGGGGCAGCACCGCTCTACTGAGTCCCGCAAATTATGGTGACACAAGCGCTGTAGCGGCGGTCTGCGACCGCCGTTTTTTCGACGCTCGTAGAGCGCCGCCACAGAGAATGCCATCACTATAATTTGCGAACGTCAATAAGATAGATAATGTTGCCGCTATACCTCTTCAGGAAGGACAAACGGCGAACGATAGCCCCGGTCAGCATCCCGCAGAAGGACGTCCGCCTCTTGGTCGTTGATGACTTCCTGGGTCTCAGGGTTAAAGTAAATCGTCCTGCCAAGGCGATAAGACGCATTCGCCAGATGAATCAGCGCGCAGGAAGCAACCGCCTCTTCCGCTGGCGCGTGCAGGTCTTCTTTCCGTCGGCTGATCACGCAATCGATGAAGTTGGAAAAGTGTAGCACGTCCACGCCGGGCTCATGGCCTTCCGGTCCCGGCTCCTGATCCGCGCCGAGCCAGGTCTTGAAGCCGCCGGACTCCCCAACGGGCAACGCCAGGTAGCCGTTCGATCCGTAGAAGATGTTGCCGATGGTGTTATCAGTGCCCGCGCTCGGCCCGAGCTTCGGGTGAGCCGCTGCGGCATGAGGATGAGACTCCGCGCCGATTCCCGCCTCGTGGTTTGTGATCCAATGCCGCACCTCAAATTCGAGCATCTTCCGGCTTCCGTCCGGCATATCGAACTCGTAAGCGCAGTTCAGGGTGTTGGGAGTTTCCTGATCGTCCTTAAACATAAAGTGGCCGCCAATGGCTGAAACCTTATTGGGATAACCTACTCCCAGTCCCCAGCGCGCGATATCGATCTGATGAACGCCCTGGTTGCCCAGATCGCCGTTCCCATACCACCAGAACCAGTGCCAGTTGTAGTGGAACCGGTTGTGAGTGAACGCATGATTGGGCGCCGGCCCTTTCCACAAATTGTAATGAACGCCGGGCGGCACCGGCTCAACGGGAGCATAGCCAATCGTGTTCCGCCACTTGAAACAGAGTCCCCGGCTCAGATAGAGGTCTCCGACTACGCCTTGGCGAAGCTTGGCCACCGCGTCGCGGACCGCCGGCAAGGAACGGCTTTGGGTTCCGTGCTGAACGATCCTGCCGTAGGTCTGCGCGGCGCGAACGAGCTGCTTGCCTTCCCACAGGTTATGCGAGCACGGCTTCTCAACGTAAACATCCTTTCCCGCCTGGCACGCCCAAACGGCCATCAAGCTATGCCAGCTATTGGGCGTCGCTATGGAGATCGCGTCGATGGACTTGTCTTCCAGGAGCTCGCGGACATCAATACAGGTAGCGGGCTTGGAAAGACCCATCTTCTCCATGTCACTGAGGCGCTGCTGCAAGACGTTTTCATCGATATCACACAGAGTCGCGATCTCGGCATTCTGGATCTTGGAGTAGGCGCGAATATGCTCCATGCCGCGGCCGTGCAGGCCGCAAATGGCGACGCGGACGCGGTCGTTCGCGCCGAACACGCGACGCGGCAGAAAATTGATCGCCCCGAAAGAGGCCACACTTGCCGAGACAACGCCTGATTTCAGGAATTCCCGACGTGAAACAGAAGAACGCTTGGATGGTTCGTCCATGGCTTGGTCGCTCCTTATTAAGAACTGTAAATTGTCGTAAAGCCTCTTAGAGGTTGAGGACACCGCCGCTTCGTCATTGCTCCTCGGCGGCATACTTCTGGTAAGCGTTGGCGATCTGCGCCTGTTTGTAATCACCGCGATGAATCAAAACGCGATACCGGAACAACAACGACTTCCCTGCCGGAATCGTATAAGAGCCGTCCTGGCTCGGATCGTTCGTGAATTCGCGAAGCCCGAAAGGGTTTGCGGCGAATAGCCCGTAAGCACGCGCGTGCCAATAAGTCGGGTGGCGGAAGCTGCGTGGGCTGTCAAAGATGGCAATGCCAACCTCTTCGTCTCCGACTTTTCCGTAGTAGTCAACCCAATCCGCTCGTTTTCCCCAGATCTGTTTTTCGCCGAGACCTCCGTTGGAGTTCACCATATGGCCAGGCGGCGAATCCAGACTCTTAATCACCCGGATCGCGAAAGTGCCTTCTTTGGTGTCTCCCATTTTTACGGGTCCATGATCGGCGCGGATGATGAACTGACAATCAATGATCCGTGTATCTGAACCGCCCCGAAAGATGTAATCCTGCGTTTCCTCCGCCAGAACCCGGCCGCCGCCCACCAGGTTGAACCGGGCGCGGATTTCGCCGGAGTGAAGACCCGGCGTGGCATCCTCCAGCTTCTCGAAAACGGCTCGACCGAATTTCTCTCCGTCGTGAGTTCCGTAGTATTGCCTGGCGAAGACCTGCTCCGACCAAAACGAGTACCCATCAATATCGCCGTGCCCAAAGTACATGGGGCGCTGGTGCGGCTCGATGCTGCGGTCGTGCCGATGCGCGGGGGGAATGTAATTTCCTATCGGAAACCCTCGCGTTACAATCGCGCCCCCCGCCGTGCGTAGCGGCTGAAGGTAAGGCTTGGCTTCCTCAGGAGAAAAATAATACGTGGTAAACGGCTTTCCGCCAACCCACACATCAATCCGATGCGGATGCTTCACCAGTTTGACTGCTTCCTGCGCGTTTCCCTGGAGCGGCCAAAGGAAGATTCCACACAAGCAAACCAAAAGAAATGCCTCGACTCTTGACTTCAATTGACAACCTCCGTGTTGCAGCCTCTTATGTGCCACTTTTCGGTCTGTGTCCCCACATCCCCTCTTGCCTCAGGTCACATTCCGATCAGCTCCCAAGCACTATATCACTTTTCACCCCCCGTTTAGCAGCCAGAGGAGTCAGTTTGACCTTGTAGAGACGAGTTGATCTCGCCCGATGTGAGCGTAAAGCCGCCGCGACGTCAAACTGACCCACGTTTTGCACTTGCGAGAGGATTTGAGTATTGATTCGTGGTATGATGCAGCCCATTGGAGGTAAACCAAATGGCACCTTACTCGAGGCGTGATTTTCTAAAGACTGGGCTTGCTGCGGCGGCGCTCGCCGGCGCCGGAAGCATTGGGCTGAAAGCAGCATCTGAGGCGGCGACCGAGAAGGTAATCCTCGGAAAATCCGGCGTCAAGGTGACGCGGCTTGCTTTTGGCACAGGCACCTTCGGCGGGCGAGTGCAGCGCGAGCTGGGCCAAGAGCAATTTACAAAACTGGTCCGCTACGCCTACGACCGTGGCATTCGCTTCTTTGAAACCGCTGAATCTTACGATGACATGCATAGGATGCTTGGCGTGGCGCTAAAGGGCATCCCGCGCGATAGCTATCAACTGATGTCGAAGGTAACTACGAGTCCAGGCGTCGATCCAATGCAGAAGATCGACGATTTACGCAAGCTCATTCATACCGAGTATTTCGACGTGATGCTGCTGCACTGGCAGCACACGGCAACCTGGCCAACTGACAGCCTCCGGTGGCAAGACGGTATCTCGGAAGCCCAGGCGAGGCACTGGGTGGTCGGGCGTGGTGCCTCCGTACACGGCCTTCCGGCGTTGCGCCAAGCGCCGGATGCGAAATGGCTTCAGGTGGCTATGATCCGGATGAATCAGAAAGGCGTCAGGATGGACGCGGAAGACTATAACACGAGCGGATTGGGAAATGTGCCTGAGGTGGTTGGGGTTGTGAAACAGGTCCGCAAAGAAAAAATGGGCGTCATCAGCATGAAGCTCGTTGGCGAGGGCAGGTTCACGACGCGCGCGGACCGCCAGGCAGCAATGAGGTTCGCATTCAGGCACGCGGGCGTCAATTGCGTGACCGTAGGTTACAAAAATACGGCAGAGATCGACGAGGCCATTGAAAATGTGAATATGGCGTTCGCGTAATAGCCGGAACGTGCAGGGACACTGATCGTTCGCTGTGCTCAGCAGCTATTGATGTGCTCATTTTCTGAAGTACCCAAATCAACAAATGCCCTACAAGACTTACCATAGGGCCCAATACTTCAGACAATGTCCGAAACTCGAGTTGCTACATTCCCTAGCCGAGCCGCTGTGACTGGGGGCGGCTTTGTACTTCCCTCGCGGAGAACCTCTGAAAAGAAGCAACAAGGCCTGTCATCCTGAGCGGGTGAGTTTATTTTTAGAAGTCGCTGATTTTCTTGGAGATAAACAGCCTGTTTTGGCTGTGTAGGAATTGTGCAGGTGAATGCTCTCGCTCAGCAGCATTTCCAGCGCATCAATCAATTGTGATTTGCCCGCGCCGGTTTCACCGGTCATCAGGTTCACTCCTGTGCCGAAACCGACAACAGCGCGGTCAATCGCTGCATAGTCTTCCGATCTTAGATCGAGCACGCATAGCGCCGTGTTGTGGAGATGGATGATATGCACGAACTTATTGGCCGCGGGAGACGTATTAGGGTGCATGGAGGACAACCGAATGTTTCACAAAACGTTTTATGGCGCGCTTTTGACGGCATGCACGCTGACATTTCCGACTGTTGGAGTGATGACATCAGCCGTGATGGCTGCGCAGAGCGTTGCTAATGCCACAGCCGAAAGGAATAATCTGAGCGGCAACTGGATCCTGTACGTTTTGCAAAATGGCGAAAAGACGGACTCTGCACGGGTACGGCTGCAGCAGAACGGTAATGTGCTGACGGGTACTCTGAATGAACTGAAGCTGACGGGCACGGTTGCGAACGGCTCGGTGACAGGACAAATGTTGCGTCCGGATGGGAAAGCGTTCGGTGGGTTCACCATACAGATAGGTACGCAGGTTGACCTGCATGGCACGATCCGGCGAAGCAGCGGTAATGAAGACATTCTGCTGCACAAGATCGGCGGAGAGGATGTTGCCCCGCAGACACGTGTGTTTATACCGACGAAGTATTATCGCGTGTTTTCGGGATCAATCGCGCCAGTGATGCACATCAACAGCGGCGACACGGTGAAGACGACAACGGTGGATGCGGGCGGATATGACATGCATAATATTTCGCGTTCGGCGGGTGGTAATCCGGAGACGGGGCCGTTTTATGTAGAGGGCGCGATGCCGGGCGATACGCTGGCGGTGACAATCAAGAGCCTAACGCTGAACCGTGACTCGGCGTTGAGCAATGCGAGTTTGATTCCGCGTGCGGTGACGCCGATGTATTTCCGCAGTGAAAAGCTGGACGACAGCGTGAGCGGCGATTGGAAACTGGACCGTGAACATGGAACGGCGACTCCAGCGAAACCGACGGAAAAACTGAAGAACTTTAAAGTAGCACTGAAGCCGATGCTGGGCTGCGTGGGCGTGGCGCCGGGAAATAATACGAGCTTTCGCACGCAGTGGCTGGGACCGTGGGGTGGCAATATGGATTTTCACGGTGTTGGTCAAGGCGCAACTGTGTATCTGCCAGTGGCCGAAGAAGGTGCGCTGCTGTTTGTCGGCGATGCGCACGCCGAAGAGGGTGACGGCGAGTTGAATGGCGATGCGCTGGAAACTTCTGCCGATGTGGAGTTCACGGTGAAAGTGATTCCGGGCGGAATGCAGGGCGAAGCGTCCATGCCGAGGATAGGCGACAGCGGGCCACGCGTGGAGAATGACGAATACCTGATGACAATGGGGATCGGCGGGTCGCTGGATGAAGCACTGCAGAAGGCAACGTCTAACCTGGCACAGTGGATTGAGCGCGACTACAAGCTGACTCCGAATGAAGCGGCGATGGTACTGGGGACTTCCATTCACTATGAAATTGCTGAAGTGGCAGACCCTCAAGTAAATATTGTGGCGAAAATCAGTAAGGCAGCATTGGCGCAGATTTCTAAATAAATTGCACAAGACTCCGTCGGCGAGAGGCGGTGCCGTGGTAGTTGGCTTCCAATACCTTCAGCATGTCCGCGGTCGGGCCAATCACCGCGGTGCTGTGCCGAGCTTATCGATCTTCTCAACGAGGATTTGGCTCGCCGGGAGCCCCATATCTGGCGCGGCGCTTTGCGCCAGATATGGGCGTAGCGCCATAACTCTGTCATCCATCCTGAGCGAAGCGAAGGATCTCAGCATTTTATTTTCACTAAATACGGAGATGCTTCGCGTTGCTCAGCATGACACATTTGAATTTTTTGGTGGACTATCGGCACATTCTGACGAATCGCCGTTTGATGCTGGCACAGCACCTTTCGAAAGATGGCTTGACCAAGCCCTAATCATCGGCCACGGCGCGGTGCTGCGCTGCTTGAAGCATTACAACGAAGCTGCGCAAGTGGGTCTGGATAAAGAGATAAACACTGCTTTTGAAAAATTCGGTGAAGCGTGGGGAAAAGGGTGTGGCCACGATCAATCTGCTTTTGATTGACGGCGCGTTTCTTGCTTACGGCCTACAGATCGCGGTTTCTGCCGCTTGGGCTGGCGTGGAGAAAGCCGCTCCTCCGTCCGCGAGGGCCGCTTTGCGGGAACGCCTCGCAGCATACCGCCCACGCTGATGTCTTCATCGACGTCTGTCCAGTGGACTCCCTGGCCATCCCCGATGATTTCCCAGCGCGCTCGTTGCTCAGGGGTAGCATCCATGAGTCGCCAAGACCACGCTAACGGCACACTAACGACTCGACCGTCCGCAAGGCGGGCGACAATCGCCTCGTCCGTGACGCTCACAGATGTGATGCGCGGCTCAGTCAGGATAGCAGTGCTCATTCCATGCCTTCTTAATTCTGGTCAAGTCCGAGTCAATTAACTGCCGAATCCGATTTAGCTCTCGATTCTGGAAACCATAATTTTGAGCAAGCTCGACCGGCTCTAGCCAGAACTTACATACCATTCTCTCACGTTGCACGTGAACGTGCATCGGTTCATTACAGTCGAAGCTGTAAAAGAACAGTCGGTATGGGCCAGGAACATCCTTGATCGAGGGCATCTTGGGGGAAGTATACAATACTTGCCCCAAAGCCCGTCAGAACGCTCAGCGCTGAATTAAGAGCGCTGATTGCCCAATGGCTATACTGCGCTCGCGAGCCATTTGAGACAAGTTTCTTCACCATCCCCACCAGGATCTGTGACGAACCGGACGTTTTGAAATAGCGGCGAGCTCAGGTTAACTCGTCGGTTATAGTCCTCCCGCACCGCAGATTCGGCCAGAACCCGATCGTTGGGATCGACGCTGTTCAGCAGCCAGCACGGGCGCGGGCTGAGGGCAGCAACAAGGTCCGGAAGATCAAACCGGCGGAGGATGCCGGGGACAAACCAATCCAGCTTCATCGAATAATCTTCGGCTTCAACCACAGATGTGAAGCTCGCCAACGTTCGCTCCAGAAGGATTGACTGGGGCCGAGGGTCCAAAACTGCGGCCAGCATTGCTGCCAACCCGGCGCCGCCCGATCCCAAAATCCGAATTTGAGACGCGCCAACGTCGGGCCGCCCAGCCAGATAATCAAGCGCCCTGAGCGTATCCCAAACCCTTTGCCCGGCGAGAGGCCGGCCCAGGCACAGGCTGGCACATGCAAATCTTTCGCCGATGTCACGGCCATCTCCGTAAAATTGCGGCCCGCCCTTCGGGAGGCGTGGGCTTGTGATGCCGAGACCGCGCAGAGTGATTGCGCAGACCGCATGGCCCGCGGCAAGCACGCGATCCATTGACCCAGGCTCCGCAACGACCTCGTTTCCTCCGCGGTCACTGATATAGAGCACCGTGGAGTAAGGAGAGCGCGCATCCGATGGCCTTACAAACCATCCCGGAACGCGGACTCCCGGTTGCGATTCAAACTGAAACTCCTCAATGACCACGTTCTTGCGTGGATTCAAGGAAAGGACCTTCGCCTTTAGCGCGGTGCGACGCTCAGGCAGCGCCAATAGCCGCGCGAGCTCGCTTCGAATGTTATCTTTGACCGCCGCTTCCTCCTGCGCGCCGTTGCGGAACGGACTTTCAGGGGTAATTTGCCGGGCACGATCGACATTCACTTGGACAACGGAGCGCCCTCCCAGCGAAGTGAGCACTTGGCCCGTGCTGGTGCAGTTGAGCGTCCCGGGCGGTGAGGCGTCAAAGTCCGCTTCGGCGGTTTTTGCATTGGAATTGCCTAGCCATCGGTCAAACCACTCATAAACTGCGCGGCGCTGGAAGAAATCGAAATCGTGCGGGAGATGAGAGGCATAGAGGCTCACTTTCTCTTCGGCTCCCAGCAGCCCATAAACCCGCTTCAGCTCGCCGTAGATTTCCTCCGTCGCCTCTTCGTAGACTGGCGAGTAAGTTTCACCCTCATCGTGCGTCGTATAGCAGATAAGGAGAGGCTTTGGAGCGAATGCCCAGAGGAGGTCGCCGCGGTCGATCCCAAAGGGAAGACCGCCAATAATATTCTGCTCGGCGTCCGCCACTGCGCCCGGGGGATCATAGAACGGTCCTGCCATGTTCTCGGAATTACCCTCGACGGCAGCAGCCACTCGCAACCGCGGCTCTAATGCCGCAAGGTACATGGTCATTGTGCTGCCGCCCGAATGCCCCGTGCAACCTACCCGGCGAGGATCCACTTCCGGCCGGCTCACAAGATAATCGACAGCGCGGATGCCATCCCATACGCGATACAGCGCAAAAGTGTCTCCGAGCAGAAGCAGAGGACGGCCAGCCCGGTCGTGCTCGCCGGTCGGACCATAGCGGGAGCGCCCCGTCTTTGGGTCGATATACTGCAGGCGCTCCCCCTGGCCATAAGGATCGTATCCAAGCACCACGTAGCCTCTTCGCGCCAGGTTTTGAAAAACGTACTGATAGTTGCGATAAGCTTTTCCGTCCTCGGTATGGCCGAGGGGCGACAGCACAGCCGGGAAAGGCGGCGTGCCCGCAGTAGGGATATAAAGATTCGCAGTGATGTAAACCTGCGGAAGGCTTTCGAAAACCACTTTCTCAATGCGATAGGCGCCACGATCGATGCTTCCGGTCGTGTGGGCATTAAGCGGTGTTCTTTCGAGCGGGCCACCGATAAGTTCCCACACCTTTGAGCGCACGTCGAGAGCTCGTTGCCGCGCTTGCGCCGGCGAATGGATTGCAGCCAGATCCGCCCTCCGCTGCCTCCGCGCTTCTTCCATTTGCGACGTCAGAAACGACGGCCAATCGTTCCAAAAGTCCCGGCGAGGACGGATCGCGGAACCGGCGGACTCGGAGCTTTGGTCCGAACCGAGAGCCGCCGATTGAGAACCTAACGCCCATCCGGCTGCGCCGGCGAGATTTGTTGTTAAAAATTTCCTGCGAGTCGTCATATCGTGATCCGGTTGAATCAGTAATAGGCTACGATCTTCAATTCAGTGGAATCAGCAGGCAATTGGATCCACTCTTTGTCGACGTCGAATTTTTTCCACTCGCGACCCCCAACGGTCACGCGCTTGAGCGACGCGTGCTGAGGGTGCCTTAAGCGCAGGAACAGATTCGCTGGTTGATTGCGCGTCGGTGGGCTCACAACGGCTTCGATTCTCCCTTGGCTGGAAAAAGAGCTGATGCGAAAAGAGGTTTCGCCAAAATAACTGGCCGCCCGTTGAACGGCAATCTCCTCGCCATCTTCCAACCAGCGCCGCGGGGTGCCCCGAGCCAGGAAGAAGTCATTACCAATTTCCATCAACAGCATATACCGAAACTGTTGCATAAACCAAGCTTCTTCGTGGGTCTTGTTGGGCTGCCCTCCGCTGAAATCAAGTTCTTCCTGGAAGGTGAGGGTCTGCGGATCAGAAATCGCGGCGAGGGTATTGAAAAATCCCCGCAGGAAATTGGAAACCTGATCGCGCAACAGATAGGCCTCCTGGTAATGACAGTAATAGGGTTGTAGCTTCCCGAAACCTCCCATGTTGAACCAGTCTGTCGCCAGCGTGTCCAGGTTTACACGCGAAGGGAGCGGTGTAAACATGAAAAAGTTATCCTCCAGATAGTTCAACATCGAGGTTGCTTCCAGACCATTCGGATCAATGACTTCGCTCTTCAAAAGATGGAAAGGCCCAATCGTAACGTCATAGGCGTAACCGTGGCGGCGGTCAGGATCGACCGAATCCTTTACATCACTGCTGAAGCCTCGCAAGCCAAGGTACGGTGGAACAGATTGGACGGAAGTATTGTCTCTCAGGCGTGTAATGGGTGAGCGGACGATACTCTCCCGGAGCGCCCTTCGAATTGCCTGCAGGTAGTCTTCCGCTTCCGCAGCGATTCGATTGGCATTTTGGGGATCCACGTCGCGCAGAACCTGGGCAGACTTTTTGAGACCGAGATAGAAGTATCCATTCAACATGAAGCTATATTCCCAGTCTCTCGGATCGGCCACGCACCCTGCGGGAGCCAAGCCGTAGGAGAGCGGTTTTTTCCCACCAGGCAGAAGCTCCTTTGTCCGATTCCGCTCACGAATGATGAAATCACAGCCCGCAACGATCTGCGGGGCTGTTTTGCGCAGCCAGTCCCGGTCCCGAGTGTAAAAATAGTGTTCTGCCAAAGTCCATAGAATTGTTCCCTGGTCGATGGTGTAAATCGGCCAGAAGTGAAAAAAGCCGCCTTCTTTGGAAGCATAATCTCCAGCAGGCAAAGAATCTCCTTGGGTCGAGAGCCACGCCTTAAGGCAGGATTCTGCGCGACCATGTATTCCCCTCATGTCCATCACCTGCATCACCGGACTGCTTTCGCTGCCGATGCTCCCGTAATAAAGCATGGCCGTATTGGGATAGTGTTCGCCGCGGCGACCGTCTTTTGTGAGCGCCAAAAACCAATGATGGATGTTGGCATTGTAAATATTCTGCAAATGCTGGTCCGGAACCTTCACTTGCATGCCCTTTCGGAGTTGGGATTTCCAGTAATTCGCTGTCGAATCCTCGAGGTGGTCGTATGGGAGGTTTTGTAAAGGGGAAACGCCAGAAGAAATGGGAAGAGGCTGTCCTGGGATAACGGTGAAACCAATGTGTTCCTCGCCGGGGCCCAAGAGAAGCGAATAGCATACAGCATTCAGGTCGGGCTCCAGGGAAATGACGCCCTGCCCTTGTGAATCTACGTAACAAATGGTGTACTCTATGTCACCTTCCGCCACCGTGATCGCGTTCCCATTTACTCCGGTCGTCCAGGCGTTCCGGGCGTTAGCCGGAATAGGCCCGTAACCGAGAGACCCGCTCGCTGCTTTCCATGGTTTAATGTAATAGCCGGCCGTGGTAGGGTTCGTGGAATTATTGCGGATCTTGAGCCGTGAGATCATGAGAGCCGCTTCATTGCCCATCAACTTGGACTCGTCGAGAACTTCCGGAGGGTTCTGAAGAACTGCGTAGTCGGTTCGCTCAAAAGCGAGCTCGTTCTCGCTCCACTCGGTGATGATAATAGGAAGCCAGCCCTCCAGCAATCTTTGCCGCTTTGGCTCACCTTCCTGGAAGAGATTTTCGGGCTCCTTTGTGGGGCTCTGAAACAGCGAAGGCTGCTCCGAGGTATCAAAATACACGGCGAATTTAGGCGTCATGGGGTGGCCATTCTGTGGGTCGTTGTTTCCGACCACCAGGTACCCATGGGGCGCGATGCCAAATTTATGATTGTTGGAATCCACCCCGACGAAGGAAAGGGCCACACGCCGCGCTTGGATCTGGTGAAAGGCATTCTCGCTACTTTGTTCAGTATGGCGGTCCACTGCATCGATGATACGAAGCTTTCCCGCATTCTTCTGACGATATCCCGCCCGATCCAGGCTCAACGAACTTTCCCGGATATAGACACCAAAATCGGGCGCATCAATGGGCTCTTCTTCCAGCACTTCGCCCGGCGAAAATGAAAGGTCGCATCCCTGAGTGCGCAAGGTCAGAATCGAGCGGTCGACGTCCATACCCCACGCATAAAGGACGTTGACGTCAATTCCTGCAATCGTCCCGTTCCCCGCAGTGGAAGTCCAGGAGAGATTCTTCGTGAGCCGAGTCGTTCCAACGGGCCTGATTTTTAATACCTCACCGTTATATCGCTCTAACCTGCCATCATAAGATCGTTCCGGGCCGCGATGCCCCCACTCAATCCGGATTTCCCCGCCCTTCCATTTCGAAGGCCCGTATACCGCGAGGTGGTCCATCTCCACCTGCTTCTGGTTCTGAAAGCGAACCCGCACCTTACAGGTCCGGCGGGATGGAAAAGAAAAAACCCAGGTTTGCCCGTCAACCTGCAGAGGAACAGCTTCGATTTCGCTTGCTTGCAGGCTTTGCCAGGACCCTTGCCGGGCGGTGATGCCCGTCCAGTACTCCACGAATTGTTTCCCAACCCGGGGGGCTTTATCTACGGCTGAATACCGAATGATGATCTTATTGATAGTGCGATACTCGGGCCACTCGACGCCGACATCCAATTCCCCACCCGGCCACGGCAGGCTCTCAAGATTCAATACTGCCTTTGATGATGCACGATTTATCGGGTGTGCTTGCAGCGCAGGCGTTGTTGATGGACTCAGCCAGGATTGAAGCTCACCATAGGCGGCTAGATTGACCGGCTGTCCCACAGCCGGCAAGTCGAGCCCTGAAGATCTCTGAGGTCCAGAACCGGCAGCCGTGGCTTTTTCCCATGACTTGATACTCGTTAAGACGGCTACCGAGGCGCAGTTTGTGAGAAACTTGCGGCGTTGCATTACGTTGCCTCCCAAGAGCGGAAAATGCTCATCCAGCC
>JASHTR010000503.1 GCA_030040455.1 Terriglobia bacterium
CAACCGCCAACTGTATATTTCTGTCTTCATGCACTACATTGTAGTGCGCAGAGCTGAAAATTGCAATGCGATTCAGGCTGAAAGCCGGCATTCCCTCATGATCGGTACGCCGGATCTTGGTCAATGAAGACGCGACGCCACAACTCCAGATTGAGCAGGCGCCAGATGCGCTCATAATGGTCGTGGGCGCCGGAGCGCTGTTCGGCAAAGAGCCTTCGCAACGCCTCCGGCCTGAATAAGCCCCACTCCAGGCTGCGCGGCTCAAGCAACAGCTTTTCCACCGAGCTCAAATTCGGCCCTCGCAACCAACCTCTGATCGGCGTTGGAAAACCCATCTTCTTGCGATAGATGATCGACGCAGGCAGGAGATCCTCCGCCGCCGATTTCAGCACGCGCTTGCCGGCGAGCTTATGGATTTCATAAGCGGCAGGGATGCCGGCAGCAAACTCTACGAGGGAGTGATCGAGAAACGGAACGCGGCTTTCGATGGAGGCCGCCATGCTCATGTTGTCCTGCTTCATGAGGAGCTCAACGAGGTAGGTTTTGATGTCGGTATAAAGCAGGCGATGGAGCAGATCGCCGGAAGATTTTTCCCAATATTCCAACGGATCTTTGTAGGCGGAGCCGGGAGCGCGGGCGACCGACTCCGCGAGCAAGTCCTGCTGCGCGGATTCAGTGAATGCAGAATAGAAATTATCGAAATAGAATGAAGGCCAGGAAGCGCCGTCGCGCGCCAGAAACGTGTGTCGCAGACGCCGCTGCGCTTCAAGCGGCAGCCACTTGGGTTCGTCAAGCGCGCGGCGGAGGGCCCCACGAAGGCTCGCCGGCACCAGCCCGCGGTAGATGCCATCCAGGTGCGCATTCCACAGCGTCCAGGCGTAGCGCGTATATCCGGCCAGCGTTTCGTCGCTGCCTTCGCCCGTCAGCACCACCGTCACGCGCTCGCGCGCGAGCTTCGCCACGAAATAGAGCGCCACGCTCGAAGGCCAGACAATGGGCTCATCTTCATGCCAGATGAGCCGCGGCAGCGCGTCCATAAACTCTTTCCAGCCGATGCGAACTTCGTGATGGATGGAGCCAAGATGGGCAGCCACCGCCTGCGCAAAAGGGAGCTCGCTATACGCTTCTTCCGCGTAGCCGACGGAAAAGGTTTCTATGGGAGCGCGGCGCAACTTGGTGGTGAGCGCGGCAACAACGCTTGAGTCGAGACCCCCGCTCAGAAAAACGCCCAGCGGCACATCGCTCATCAGATGGCTGGAAACGGCCCGCTCCAGCATTTCGCGATAGGTTTCGACGTAATACTGCCGGGGCTTGGACGCTTCGGCACGAGGCGCCGCGAGATCCCAGTAACACTCGATCCGAAGCCGGCCGGATTCGTCAAGCTCCAGCGTATGACCGGGCAGGAGTTTGCGAACGCCGTCAAATAGAGTCTCCTCGCCCGCAAGATATCCAAACGCAAGATATTCCGGCAGCATCTTGACGTTAAACCGGGCCTTGAGGGCGGGATGCGCCAGCAATGCCTTGATTTCCGAGCCAAAAAGGAAGCGCTGACCGCTGTGGTGATAGTAAAAAGGCTTGATGCCCAGCCGGTCGCGCGCGGCAAAGAGGCGGCGGTTGCGCGCGTCCCAGATAACAAAAGCGAACATGCCACGCAAGTGGTTGACGCAATCGCGGCCGTGCTCTTCATAAAGATGGAGAATCGTTTCCGTATCGCTTCGGGTGCGATAATGGTGGCCACGAGCCTCAAGCGGAGGCCGTAGCTCCTGGTGATTGTAAATCTCGCCGTTATACACCAGCCAAAGCGTGCCGTCTTCATTGGTCATCGGCTGGTGGCCTTGAGCGACGTCGATAATGCTAAGGCGGCGCATGGCGAGCCCGACGCTTTCGGCCAGGTAGAAGCCTTCGTCGTCTGGCCCGCGATGCACGATCTGGCGGTTCATCGCGTCAAGGGTAGCGGGGGCTACCGGCTCACGACGGTCAAAATTCAGCACTCCGCAAATTCCGCACATATCTTCCGTAGAGCGTAGAGGGCGGCTTTGCCGTCTGCCTTGCGGAAAGCCTCTGGCTTTCCGGGCAAGAGGCTCCCGTATTAATATCCTCGCTGGGCGCGATCCCGCCCGGCGGGATCGCGCCCAGCGAAAACCAGATTAGATGCGGACGCCGGTCTCCGGAAGGGCAAGGCCCTTCCGCAAGTCAAACGGCAGAGCCGCAGATTGTGTCCGAATTGCTGCGACGTAGTTGGGCAGATCTGACGTAAAAGCATCCTTACAGTGCTGAAGGCGCCACGGCCTACGCGTGATAGTACACTTCCCATCCTTTATAGTTTTCAAGCGCCTCCACCACGGCCCTCCCGCAGCGGCTGCGATTGACCGAGACATGATGCTCAAACCCGTTTTTGCAGATGAAGCGCATCAGTTTTTGCATTTCCGGGATGCGGGCCACGCCATACCCGCCAAAGCTTTCAAGACGGTCGGAAGTGATCTCGCCTTCGCCGGCGTAGGCGCGCATCCGCCCGTGAAGATCATCGGTGGTCACCCGGCAATAGGTGAGCGGGCCGCTTTTGAGTTTCCCCGCCACCGTGCCGAAGGCGCTCTCCTTGCTCATGGCCGCCGCAATCACCTCGTGGAAATCCATCTTGAAATCTTCGAAAAAATGCTTGGGCAGATTGGAGCAGTGGAAGATGACGGCCTTGTCGGGATCGTCGCCGTAATTGTTGTTCCAATCGACAATCGCGCTGGGTGTTCCCGAAGCAAGCTGGAGGATGTACATGGCAATCATGCCGATCATATCCGTCTCGCAGGCGCTGGGGAGCAGGTTGTTGGACATCATGCTCATGAGCGTGCAGGGGACAACGCCCAAAAACTCTTCCATCGCCGTCCAACACTGTACGGAAGTGCCCGCGAGCCCGTTGGCCTGCATCCACTCGTCCACCACGACGCCGAATTTGGCCATTTTAGCGAGTGAAGCCGGCGGGATGCCATGAGTCGGAACATAGCTTTGGATGCCGTCGAGCCTGGCTTTCACCTTGGGATCCTCATCCTTCATCCGCGCGATGCGGCCGAGCACTTCGGAAAGATCCAGTGTTTCAACGCTGATGCCGGCACGCTCCATCAACTTTTCGCTGAACCGGACGGTGTTGAAAGCGGCCGGACGCGCCCCGATGACGCCGACGCGCGCGTTCTTCAGGCCCTTAACGATGCGGCAAACGGCGGCGAACATCTCGAGGTCCTGCTTGAACGAGTCCGAGCCCGGTGCCGCCGTATGCTGCGTGGTGAGCGTGTAACGAATGCCGTATTGCGAGAGGTTGTTACACACGGAAATTTTGCCGCAGAAGCTGTCGCGGCGACTGGCGAGCAGCATGTGATGCGGCTCATCCGGAAACGCGTGAATGAGCACCGGAACCTCCAGGCCAGCCATGCGAAGCGAATTCGCCACGGCTCTTTCGTCGCCAAAATTGGGCAGCGTCACCAGGATGCCGTCAATTTCTTCGCGGTGTCTCTTGAAAAAATCAGCACACCGGCGCGCGTCCTGGAGCGTTTCAACCACGCCGAACCGGGTGTCTTCCGCCCCAAGGCAAAGACTCTTATAACCCTCCCGCTCAAGGACCCGGAGCATTTCTTCGCGCCCATCACGTGCCAGCGCCGCCGGAAAGAAGCCGCGATTGCCCACAAGAACACCGAGCGTGGTTCCGCCCATCTGCAAGTACCTCCGTTTCGCGGCAAAAAACGCCTCTTGGGGAGCATAGCATGCCTGGAATGGCGGTGATGTCTTCAATCACCTCGGCGGGTTATGCATCAGAAGCTGTCAATCACGGCGCTCTGCGAGCGCCGGAAGACCATCGCTTGTTGTCACTTTGCCCTGCGATGCCCGCGGTTTTTCACTCCCCGGATTTGTCTAAGTGGTTGCGAATTTTCCGAATGGCCGAGTAGAGTTCGGGCAAGCGGGCATAAACGGCAGTGCACTTGAGCCAAAGCGAACTCTCGATGGCGGGGGAGCCAGAGATAACGCTATGGGGTGGGACGTCGTGCGAGATGCCGGATTGAGCGCCCATGATGACGTTATCTCCGATCGTGAGATGACCCGCCACACCCACCTGACCGGCAAGGATGACGTTTCGGCCGAGCTTGGTGCTTCCTGCCAGTCCCACCTGGCCGCAGAGCAGGGAATTCTCGCCCACATCACAGCCGTGGCCGACTTGCACGAGATTATCCACTTTCGTGCCGCGCCGGATGCGCGTGGAGCCAACACTCGCGCGGTCAACGCAGGAATGGGCCTGAATCTCGACGTCATCCTCAACGATCACGGCGCCGGGCTGGATGATCTTGTAATAGGAGCTGTCCGGTTGTTGAGCGAACCCGAACCCGTCCGCCCCTATGACAGCACCGTTTTGAAGGATCACATCATTGCCGATTTCGACCTTCTCACGCACCACGGCATGGGAGTGGGCAACGAAGCGATGGCCGATCTTCGCCCCCGCATAGATCGCAACGAAGCTTTTGAGCACACAATCATCGCCAATGGAAACGCCATCTTCAATCACTACGTAAGGAGCAATCGAGGGATTGCGCCCGATTTTTGCCGAGGGCGCGATCACGGCCGTCGGGTGGATGCCCGGTGGGGGTGAAACGCGCGGATGGAAAAGCTCAAGCGCGTGGGCGAAGGCCAGGTAGGGATCCTGCGCGCGCAGCAACGCGTGGCCGGGAAGGTTTATCTCCGGCCCCACGATCACAGCGCCTGCCTGCGTACTCAGGGCTTTGCGATAGTATCTGGGATTAGCAAGAAAAGCCAAATCGCCGGGCGAAGCCTCTTCAAGGCTTTGGATAGCAATGATTTCCGTTTCTGGAGGTCCTTCTAGCCGGCAGTTGATGCGTAATGCAACCTCGCCAAGTTTCATGGTTCCTCGCTGAGTTGCCGATAGATTTCATTGAAAAGTCCGCCGGCTTCACCAAGGCTCCGAGCCTGCGCGACCGATCATTTATTTTCAGGTCTTATACAGGAAGATATCAACAATGTTTTCGCAGCGGGCCAGCGAGCGGCTTGTGGCGATGAAGCCTGAACGCAACGGGCGTAGGAAAACCCGTATTCTTATCGCCGACCGGGAGGCGATCTTCCGCTTCGGTTTTCGGCGGATTCTCGCCACCGAAAGCGACCTCCGCGTGGTTGCGGAGGCGGAGAATGCCACGCAAGCCCTTCATCTCACTCGACAGGCGAAGCCGGAAGTTATTTTTCTTCAGGCAGGGATTGTTCCGGAAAAGTTCGCTGACCTCATCCAGCGCCTGCGAAGCGCCTCGCCGGGGTGCAAGCTGGTCATTGCGGCGGCCAAGTTGAGCGAAGGCGAGTCGGTGGGCTATATTCGCGCCGGGGCTGCCGGGGTGATCCTGAAGTCGGTTGACCCGGCGCTTTTTATCAAGTGCGTGCGCAAAGTGATGCAGAACGAGATTTGGCTGCCCAAGCAAGAGGTGGCGCAGATGGCGCAGGTGATCGAAAGCGGGCCCATAAACCTGCCGCGCCCGGCGGATACGCTGACGCAGCGCGAAAAGACGGTTGTCAGCTACCTGATCCAGGGCTGGCGCAACCGCGAAATTGCGGACCATCTTTCCATCAGCGAGCAGACCGTGAAGAATCACCTCCGCGCCGTCTACGACAAGGTGGGAGTTTCCGACCGGCTGGAGTTGGTGCTCTACGTTATTTACCAGCGAATTGAGCTTCCCTCGGTCGAACTCACGGTGGAAGCTCGTAATTGAAGGAGTGTTACCCCGCCGCGCTGCGTTTTCTTGGCAGAAAGAAAAAGGCCAGGGCAGCCGCCACGAGCCATCCCACGCCAAGGATGGCAAAGGGGTAAACAAAGCCGCCGGTGCGCTGGCGGAGATAGCCCACCAAGAGCGGTCCAAAGAATCCTCCCAAGTTGCCGAGAGCATTGATCAGCCCCATCGCGGAGCCCGCGACGTTCGTCGGCAGCGTTTCCGTCGGAATGGCCCAGAACGATCCCAATCCTCCATAGGAGCCAAAACCCACGAGGATGATCAAAAAGAAGGAGAGGATCGGCGAAGACGCGCTGGTCAGAACGCTGGCGACCAGAAAAATGCCGCCCCAGCCCAGCGCAAAAGCGACGTGCCTGGGGCGGTCGCCCGTGCGGTCCGAGCTCCGGGAGATCAGGACCATGCCCAAAGCGGCAATGAGGTAAGGAATGGAAAAAAGGAGCCCTACGCGCAGATTGCTGATTTTACGCGTGTGCTCGATGGCGCTGGGCAGCCAAAAAAGATATCCATAATTCCCCGAGTTTTCCAGAAAATAGATGAGCACCATCAGAAGAACGTGAGGTCGAAGAAGCAGGCGCAGATAAGGCTCGTGGGCGGAGGGCTGAAGCTCGGTCTTTTCCCGGTTAATCGTTTGTTCCAGGAAGTTGCGTTCCTCACTGGAAATCCAGCGTGCCTGACGGGGATAATCGTCAATCGAAACCCACCAGATGACGAGCCAGATGAGAGGAAGAACGCCTTCCACCACCAGGAGCACGCGCCAGTTCCAGCGTCCCAGAATCCATCCCGAAAGTGGAGAGGAAAACACCACGGCGGCAGGAAGGCAGAGCATCCAGTAAGCGTTGGCGCGCGCCCGCTCGCGACTGGGGAACCAGTTGGAAAGCAAAACAAGCGTCGCCGGCCATACTCCTCCCTCAGCAACACCCAGCAGAAAACGCATCCATAAGAACCCTTGCCCGGTGTGCACCAAGGCGGTTAGCGCGGAGCAGCATCCCCAGACGATGAGCAGGATGCTGACAAACTGCTTGGCGCTCCAGCGCGTGGCCAGGTATCCGCCGGGGATTTGCAGCAGCAGGTAGCCCCAGAAGAAGATGCCCGCCGCATCACCGGCTTCCGTGTGAGTGAGGTGCAGATCACGCGTCATGCTGGGCAAGGCGAGGGAGATGTTCGTGCGGTCAATATAGGCGATCGTGTACATGATGAACGCGATCGAAATCACCCGAAGCCAGCGCCTTTCAGGCATATGTTCCGTCCACCGAATTGCCGAGCATACCTTTGCCGCCTCTCCAAGGCAAGAAAGAAAACGGCCGCGCAGGTTCCGGGTTCGTTTAGGAAATAGTACAATGGAGGTGAGCAAAGAGCTGAGGTCGAGGGCGCCCTGCTTCCGCGTATGGGGAAGGGAGGGGGCGGCTTCTGGCAAGAAACACAAAAGCACGAAACTTTCCGATTGCCGCCAGCGTATTACCCCAGGAGGAGTTTTCCGTCTTAGGATAAAGAAGCATTCTCCCAGTCTTTCAGAAGGAGAAAGGATGAAGCCCTGGAAAAAAAGGTTAATGGCGGGGATGGTAATTGTCGTATTGATTATCCTTGCCATCATCGGCGTCTGGTGGAGCCGGAGAGGCGTAGTGACCGTCCAGACGGGAAAAGTGGTGCGGCAGGATTTGACCGCGACGGTCACCGCTTCGGGGCAGATTGAACCGGAAAACTACGCTAACGTCAACGCCAACTCCATCGGCAAGATCACGGACATTTACGTTCAGGAAGGCGAGCGAGTCAAAAAAGGTCAACTCCTGATGCGGACGGACGACATTCAACAGCAGGCGAACGTGGACGCGCAAACAGCAACGCTGAAGAGCTCCGAAGCGACTCTCGCCGCCGACGAAGCGGCCGTGGAAGCTTCCGCGGCGGCCGTTCGAACCGCCCAGGCGAACCTGACGCAGTCCCAAGCGCAATTGGCGCAGAAGAAGCTGGCTTACCAGCGTGGCCTGGCGCTGATGAAAGACGAATTGCTCTCTAAGCAGGATTTCGACCAGCGCCTGAGCGATTACCAGGTGGCCCAAGCCACGGTCGAATCCTCCGCCGCCACCTTGACGCAAGTCAAGGCGCAATATCTGCAGGCAAAGAATACGCGGGCCATGGCCAGCGCGCAGGTGGCTCAGAACCGCGCTTCGCTGATGGGAACCACGGACGTGCTCGACAAAACGATTTACACTTCCCCTTATAACGGCATCGTGACGTCGCTTCCGGTTCATGTAGGCGAAAATGTAGTTCCGGGCGTTCAGAACCAGACCGGCAGCCTGCTGTTTCAGGTCTCCGACCTTTCGGTCATCAATTCTGAAGTGCTGGTGGATGAAACGGACATTGCCAGCGTCAAACTCAAGCAGCCGGCTTACGTTTCCATTGACGCGTTGCCCAACCAGACGTTCGAAGGCTACGTCACCGAGATTGGCCAGAGCGCGGTGAGCAGCACCACCGGCGAAACCACAACGGCGCAGTCCAGCTCCAGTAACGTAAGCAATCAGGAAGCCAAACAATTCAAGGTAAAGGTTCGCTTAGAGAATCCGCCCGGCACGCTGCGTCCCGGCCTTTCCTGCACGGCGCGGATTATTACGGCCGTGCGCAAGAACGCCGTCAGCATCCCTATTCAGGCGCTGACCTTCCGGTCGAAAAAGGAGCTGGAGCAGAGCCAGAAAAAAAGTGGCAGTCAGGGCGAGGTGCTGGCCGCCGAAGCGCAACCGCCGGATGCGGCTGCCGACTCTCCCCCGGATGCCGATTCCAGCCAGGACGATATCCAAGGTGTTTTTGTGGTCCGGGAAGGTCATGCCGTCTTCGTTCCGGTCGAGACCGGCATCATGGGCACGATGAACGTGGAGGTGCTTAAAGGTCTCAAGCCGGATGACGTGATTGTGACGGGCAGTTACTCGGCACTGCGTACCTTGCGGAACAACACTAAAATCAGGATTAACAATGCTCCCCCGCCGGCGGCGGCTCAAGGACAGTGACAAGTGAAAAAGCGGCGAGTGACGAGTGATAAGTGAAAAGCGGGAAAAGCAGTTGAGCTTGGTGCCATATTTGTAGCTCTTCACTCGTCACTTTTCACTCGTCACTGTAGGAATGGTGCAATGGAACTTGGACTGGCCTCTTCACCCTCTCCAGCGTGGTCAATGCCTGCCGATGGCGTCCTGATCCGCACCGTGGACCTTTGGAAAACCTACGAAATGGGCGACGTCCAGGTGCACGCTCTCTCCGGAGTGTCGTTTGAGATCCGGCGGGGGGAGTACGCTGCCATCATGGGTCCCTCCGGCTCGGGAAAATCAACGCTGATGAACTTGATTGGCTGCCTGGACACACCCACGCGCGGCGAATACTGGCTAAACGGGCAGTTGGTGAGCGATCTTTCTGACGATGACCTTGCTTACATCCGCAACCGGGAGATCGGTTTCGTGTTCCAGACGTTCAATTTGCTGGGCCGGGCCACGGCGCTGCACAACGTGGAATTGCCCTTGATTTATAGCGGAGCCTCTGCCGAGGAGCGCCTGGCGCGGGCGCGCGAGGCGCTCGACCGGGTGGAGCTGGGTGAACGCGTTCATCACAAGCCGAGCGAGCTTTCCGGCGGCCAGCGGCAGCGCGTGGCCATTGCCCGCGCGTTGGTGAACAACCCCTCGTTGCTTCTTGCCGATGAGCCCACCGGCAACCTGGATACGGCCACCGGCCTTGAAATCATGGCGTTATTCGACCGCCTGCATCAAGGCGGCAACACCATCCTCCTCGTCACGCACGAACACGACATTGCGGCGCGAGCTCACCGCGTCATTCACATCCGCGACGGCAAAATTGACCGTGACGACCGGATTCGATGACGGGTGGAGCGCTGGCTTCCCATGAAATCTGAAACAACAAGCCGCCGGAACCGCACCAGCTTCTGGTTTACGGCGCGCGAAGCCTTGGGCATTGCTTTGAGCGAGCTTCGCGCGCATAAGCTACGGTCTTTTCTCACCCTCCTGGGAGTTGTGATCTCTACCGCCACGCTGATTGTGGTGATGTCCGTAGTGCACGGGCTCAACCAATATATTGCCACCCATGTGGCCGACATGGGCACAGACACCTTCATCATCTCGGAATTCCCCTGGACGATGACCTTCGAGCAATGGCTCAAGGCGCAGCGCCGGAACCGGCCTGTGGACATTGAAGAATATGATTTTTTACGCGATACCATGCAGGCCTCCAAGCACATCGGGGCGTCGGCTACTCTCTCGCTGCCCCCGCCGGCGCATTACGGGAATCAACAGATTGATGAGGTTGTCTTAAATGGCGTGACGCCAAGCCTCATTGATATCGGGCAGACGGAGGTGCTTTACGGCCGGTATATCACGGATTCCGACTACCTGCACCGCTCGATGGTCTGTTTTATCGGCCACGATTTACTAACCAAGTTCTTCCCCAATACCGACCCGCTGGGGAAGGAAATCCTGGTTCGCGGCCTTCCCTTTCGCGTCATTGGCGTTGCCAAAAGCATTGGAACCAGCTTCGGCCAAAGCGAGGACAATTTTGTCCAGATACCCCTCACCACGTTCCAAAAGATCTTTGTGGCTCGCCCTCAATTGAGCATTTTTGTAGAGGCGTGGAGCAGCGGGCAGATGGCAGCTCTTCAGGATGAAGCCCGCGAGCTCATGCGGGTGCGGCGCCATATCCCCTATTCGGAGGCGGACACGTTCGGAATTAACACCTCCGAAGCGCTGATGAGTGCCTGGCAAAGCCTTACGGGCACTATTTTCGGAGCCACGGTGGGCATTGTCGCCGTCTTTTTGGTGATCGGCGGCATTGTGATTATGAACATCATGTTGGCCAGCGTCACTGAGCGGTACCACGAAATCGGCCTTCGCAAGTCGCTGGGCGCGCGACGCAGCGACCTTCGGATGCAGTTTATTCTTGAATCCTCGGTGCTGGCCGGCGCGGGCGGAGTCATGGGCATACTTTTCGCCATTATCCTCACCGCATTGGTGCGCGCCGTGGTCCTGCCGGCGTCCGTGTCGCTAACGGCCGTGGTGGTGGGTTTGCTGCTTTCCTGTCTGGTAGGTTTGTTCTTCGGAATTTACCCCGCCAGCAAGGCAGCAAAGCTGGATCCTATCGAAGCCTTGAGGATGGAAGGCTGAGCGTGAAAAAAGCATACCGCTCGAACGTGCGCGAAAACCTCCTGCTGGCGATGGATACCCTCCGCACGCACAAGTTCCGGTCGCTTCTCACGCTTCTGGGGGTCATGATCGGCGTGGCCACTGTGATCCTGGCCGTCTCCTTCTTTGCCGGATTGGAGTCGCAGATTGTCGCGCTGGCCAGCCAGTTTGGCACTCAGAATCTTTACATTTATAAGTGGCAGCCCGGCATTCACTTCCGCCTGACCCGGGAAATGAGGCTTCGCAAGCCCCTTAGTTACGAACAGGCGATGGCCATCAAGGACCAATGCCCCGACGTCAAGGACGTGTCTGTGGAGATGGTGAACTGGACGGGCACGCCGCCGGTGATGAAATACCGGGGCGCGCAGATGCTGGATGGCAACCTCACCGGGTCGACTCCGAGCGATTTTGGCATCAGCAACGCCACTCTGGCCGAGGGACGCGTTTTCACCGAGGTGGACAACTGGCGGCGCCGCGACGTCATCGTTCTTGGATCCGACATCGTGGATCGCCTTTTTCCTCGCGAGGACCCTATCGGCCGGACCATCAATGTGGGCGGGCATAATTTTCTAGTGGTTGGGGTTTTAGGAAAAAGGAAGGAGTTCTTTATCGACACGGGAAACAACCGGGTGGCTTTTATTCCCTACAACACGTATCGCGATATCTACCCTGCAATGAAAGATAACTTTGTTTTGGCCCAGGCGTATCCCGGGCGCCGGGAGCAGGCGATCGATGAAGTCACCGGCGTGCTGCGGCGCGTGCGGGGCGACAAGCCCTGGCAGCCGGATAGCTTTGGCATTGCCACAGCCGACTCCTTTATTCAGCAATTCAACTCCATCATTGGCACCGTCGCCGTCGCAATGATGGCGATCGCTTCGGTAGGACTTCTTGTCGGCGGCATCGGCGTCATGAACATTATGCTCGTCTCGGTCACCGAGCGAACCCGCGAGATTGGCGTCCGGAAGGCCATCGGTGCCAAGCGCAGCGATATCACCTGGCAATTCCTGTTGGAAGCGATGACGCTGACCGTGGCGGGCGGCGTCATTGGCATCATTCTCGGCTGGGGCGTCGGCTTCATCGTTCGCTTTGCCTACCCGAGATTCGCCCCAACGGTCCCGCTCTGGGCCGTCGTCTTAGGTTTCGTCGTGTCGGTGGGGGTTGGGCTCTTCTTCGGCCTATGGCCGGCCATGAAAGCTTCCCGGTTGGACCCGATCGTCGCTTTGCGCTATGAATAATAGGAACAAGGGCGAGGGTGTCATCTCGGCGGCTCTCACGGTCCTGGTGGTGCTGTTTGTTCTCGGGATCCAACGGCGATGGAATGGTTCCACCTTTGAGAACATGGCGTCCTCGGCGGAAGCCTTTGTATTGAAGACCACAGGTCTCCGCGGGCAGGTTCCGCAGCTTCCCGGCTATGAAATCGTCAGGACGTACGGGCTGGGGCAGTTCCACGCAGCCCTTTATCGGGCAAGTCCCGCGCCACTCGTCTT
Source organism: Terriglobia bacterium (assembly GCA_030040455.1). Lineage (GTDB taxonomy): Bacteria > Acidobacteriota > Terriglobia > UBA7540 > UBA7540 > RH2-MAG17b. Next base: position 12,415 of record JASHTR010000503.1, read on the forward strand.
TGCCGCCTACCGGTTCGTGATATACGATAGCCGCGACCAACCCCTTTTTAAGATCGACAGCGTTGAAGCATCCTTGAATCCATGGACGCGTCTTTACGACTTCGCGGGTGATCACGGCCTGCCCAATCCGCGCCGGCGGGGAGGCCCTGTATATTCGAGAGACCTCGCCGGCAATGGCTCGCGGAGCATCCTTTTGGGTCAATATTCGGGTGGGGATCATTGCTGCACCACTGTAACCGTCATTGAGCTCGGGGAAGATTCCGCAAAGGTCTTGGGCACGATCGGCGGACTCGACGGATTGCCTTTCGAGGGCCTCGAAATCCGGCGGCTTACCCGGCAGCGGAGCTGGGATTTGATTGCTCATCGTCCCTACCGCACTGTTTGCGGGCTTCATGCCGATGCTGCAGACGTCCTGGCCGTTTATTCATTTAGCGATGGGAAGTTCGGCGACCAGACTTCTCACTTCCAAACGTTTCTGAGCGAGGTCCTGGAACGTGATCTTGCGAAATGGAAACAGGAAAAAAATCGCTCCTTGCACTTACTTCAAACCCTGGCTACCGATTATTCGCAAATAGGACAGCCGGCGATGGGCGATCAATTTTTCCAGCAAAACCTGCCTCTTTTTTTTCTTCAACTGCAGTCAAAAGGGGTTACCCCGCAGGCTTGCATCCAGGACGTTGCCAACCTCATCAGCAGCCTCTCTTCAGCCAGCCCGAAAGGGTAGCTTTCATCGCGTTAGAGTGCGTTGACGCGGTGCCTTTGCCGCCGTAGTATCAGGGAAGAGACGTGGAGTCAAAGGATGATTGTGGGAACGGGCATCGATATTGCCGAGACTCGGCGCATCGAGGAGAGTTTTAAGCGGTACGGGAACCGGTTTCGTGACCGCATTTATACACCGCAGGAAATTGCCTACTGCGAGCGTTTCAAAAACCGGGCGGAACGCTATGCCGCACGCTTCGCGGCGAAAGAAGCGGCTTTCAAGGCGCTCGGCACCGGATGGCGTTCCGGAATCCGGTGGAAGGACGTTGAAGTCACCCATCTTCCAAGCGGGAAACCAGAGCTTTCGCTTCAGGGGCGCGCCCGGGAGTGCGCGTGGAGCCTGGGCGTTACCCGCGCAGCCGTCTCGCTTTCTCACGCGGAGCACTATGTGGTGGCGCAGGTCATTTTCGAATCGGACGCGGAGTGACGGCGCTCGCTGGCCCGCCCTCGCGGTGCTTCCGGCGATGATGATTTTTGTGACTTGCGGCCTCGCGCGAGTGTGCGTTCCCATCTCCTCCACGGACCCTTTTGAGATCGGCCCACAGGCTGCCGACCGGCTATTGGTCAGCAAGGTGCGGCCGGCTTACCCGCCGCTCGCTCGCATTAATTACATCCGGGGTCACGTTCAACTGCTGGTCACTGTCGACTGCGACGGGAAGGTTGAGAGCGTTCATGTGCTGCGTGGCCACCCCTTTCTCGCCATCGCCGCCTTGAAAGCGATCCGGCGGTGGGTTTATCGCCCCTTTGTTACAAGGTTGGGACCGGTGACGTTCCAAACCATGGTCGACGTCAACTTTGCTCTTTTAAGTCCGAAGTTTCAGCGCTTCCCACCGCAGGCGGAAGAGTTCCTGGCCCGCGGAGTGCAGCCGCCGCGCGTCCCGAGTACAGCAACTCCCGCAGCCGGAGAGGCAGCCGTTGTGCGCCTGCGAGTTCTCATCGATAAAAAGGGACGCGTGGTAGACTCTACCCTGCTTTCGGGGACAGCGGCGCAGTTTGAAGCGGCGAAGAAGATTGTAACACGGTGGAAATTTCAGCCCGCCCGCTGGGGTAACCTCAACGTCCCCTGGTATTCGGACGTGGACGTTCCGCTGCGGGAGCCGCCCTTTTCGTCGGGCGCGCGATTGCCGGTTCACTGAGAAGGCGGATATAATATGAGTTAGCAAGCCAAAAGTCTCAAGCCAAGGTACTCAGGTCGATCAGGGGCCGGGAGCCACGAGAAGGTTATCCTGTTCGCTTTGTTCCGGACAGGCTTTCAATTCGTTGTGGGCTTGCGTTTCCAAGGAAAAGGGCCACGCCGAGAAAAGTGCTTGCTGTGGCTCGCAGTGTGAAAGAGGAACGTTTAAAAATGACTAACGAAAAAAGGCGGGGAGGGAACCGGTGGCTGCTGGTCGCGGTTTTAACGGGGCTGGCGGTAATGGTCCCGGCGTTCGTGCTGGCAAGTACGTTGGGAGCGGACTTCACTTATGCAGGCGGAACTGAGAGTCTCCAAAGCGGATGCGGCGGGAAGCTTGAGCTTGCGGGGAGCTCGATGACTTTTGAATGTCCTGAGGGTTCCATCACTATTTCCTATCACTCTATCACTCGCATGGAGTACCGGCCCACGGTCAGCC
>JASHTR010000504.1 GCA_030040455.1 Terriglobia bacterium
ACAATTGCAGACGGTGTCGTAAAGCCCTACATGGACAACACAGGTGCGATTTGGGTAAAGTCCGGCAGCGACAAGCGCCGGGTAACAGCGCGCGAAGAAATGCAACGCATGTTCCAGGCTGCTCTATTGGTGCATGCTGACGAAACCCCTGTCAAGGAACGTCGATAGCCGACATTGACCTCGACTATTTCCGAAGATTCTACAGCGATCGCTACGAGCAAGAGTTAGACCAACAGGACCTTTCATTGGCGCAGATTCTTGCTAATATGCGGCTTTTGAGTAACGGCATATTGACCATGACCGGCGTTTTGCTCTTTGCACGCGAACCGCAGAACTTTCTGCCTGCCTTCCATGTGAAAGCAGTCTCCTATCCCGGCGATGACATTCATGCCACAACCTACCTCGACAGCGTCGATATAGTGGGAAAGGTTCAATCCCAATTTGATGACGCACTGGCCTTTATCGTGCGGAATCTTCACAGGGAGCAGCGAGGGCAAGGGGTGAACACGACCGGCAAAGTGGAAATCCCTCGGATCGTCTTCGAAGAACTCCTTGCGAATGCGCTTATCCATCGCGATTACTTCATTTCCGCTCCAGTGAGGATGTTCATCTTTGATGATCGAGTCGAAATTATTAGCCCAGGACATCTTCCCAATAACCTGACCGTGGCGAATATCCAGACGGGAAACTCCAATATCAGGAATCCAATCCTCGCGTCATTCGCTACAAAATTGCTTCCCTATCGAGGCTTAGGAACCGGCATTTTGCGTGCTCTGCGCGAATATCCTCACATCGAATTTGTGGACGATGAGCAAGGCAACTTGTTTCGTGCAGTTATTCGAAGGTAGCCGCATTGAACGCGCACTATCCACAGGCTATTGTCCCAGATACTGCCTCGCCTTACCTCTCGTCGGCCTAAGCTCTACACGCCGTTAACCGTGCCCACTGGGCAGGAGTGAGAAACCAGGGCTGTAAGATTCGACCAGGTTGGCGGATCGATTCAGGGCCGGGTGGGCGTGCTCGAAACGACGAAAAATGCACGAGAGGCCAACAGTAAGGGCCAAGACTGTCTTGATCGCCGACACCCACATTTTCATGCGCCCGCTGGGGAGATTAAGACGAGGGATTACGCCAAATGCGGCTCTTTAGCAGAAAAAGTTTTTGAAACTGGCGTGCGAATTTAATTAAAATCAAAACGGAGAGGACAAAGTGAACTGGAGAAAAAGAATACTGGGATTGATGTGCGCTCTGATGCTGAGCGGCAGTGGGGTTTATGCAGCGAGTTCAGAACGGTCCGCAAATCTGGAGCGGGCGCGGAAGGCGATCCGGCATGTCGTGGTTCTCTTTCAGGAGAACGTCTCCTTTGATCACTACTTCGGAACATACCCGTACGCGCTGAATCCGAAGGGTGAGCCTGCGTTTACCCCGCTACCCGGAACTCCGAAGGTGGACGGTTACACCGAAGCGCTGCTTCATCACAACCCTAATAACCATAATCCGCAAAATGGAAAAGGCCGCTCCAATCCGTTTCGCCTGGACCGCAGCCAGGCTGCCACAGCCGACCAGAGTCATAATTACCTCGCCGAGCAGGAAGCGTATGATCGCGGCAAGATGGATTTGTTTCCAGCCTCGGTCGGCCATCCGGATGGCCCCCGAGTTCCCGGCAAACATCCGGGCGTTCTCGCAACCAGCGGGCTCACGATGGGTTACTTCGACGGCAACACGGTTACCGCTTATTGGAATTACGCGCAGCACTACGCGATGAGCGATCATCAGTTTGACGTCATCTTTGGGCCGTCCACACCCGGGGCCATCAATCTCGCATCCGGCCAGACAAACGGTGTGGTCAATGACCAAAACGCGCAGGGCAACATGGTGCCGGACGGGAGCGACGGCTTCACGTTAATTTCTGATCCAAACCCTTTCGGGGATATCTGCTCCAGCACTTCGGATTCATTGGCCCACATGACTGGCCGCAATATCGGTGACCTGCTCACCGCCGCAGGCGTCTCCTGGGGATGGTTTCAGGGAGGCTTCGACCTCACCGTTGTGAATCCGAACGGGAGCACCGGCTGCCGCCGCTATTCGGTTTCGCCCTGGACCAAGGTCCGCGTGCACGATTACACCCCGCACCACGAGCCTTTCCAATTCTATAAGTCAACGGCAAATCCCATGCACACGCGGCCGTCCTCGCCACTAGTCGTGGGAACGAATCACGACGGCGGGGCAAATCACCAGTACGATACGCACGATTTTTTCGACGCCATCAAGGCCGGAAACTTTCCCACAGTCTGTTACCTCAAGGCCCCGGCTTACGAGAACGGGCACGCCGGCAATTCCAGTCCTCTTGATGAGCAGGAATGGATCGTCAAGGTGGTCAATTTCCTCGAACGCCAGCCCGAGTGGGACCATACGGCCGTCATTATTGCCTATGACGACTCCGACGGCTGGTACGATCATGTGATGGGCAAGATTGTAAACGGCTCTTCGACACCGAAAGATGCGCTCGACGGTGTGGGTAAATGTGGCGACGGCTCGACCGCGCTTCCCGGCGTCAATCCTGGTACGGCGCACGCGCAAGGGCGCTGCGGACCCGGCCCGCGGCTGCCGTTGCTGGTTATTTCGCCCTGGGCCAAGGCAAACTATGTTGATCATACAGTGACCAACCAGACATCGATCATCCGGCTGATCGAGGATCTTTACTTGAGCGGCGAGCGCATCGGCAGCGGGTCATTCGATGCAGAAGCCGGATCCCTGCTCGGCATGTTCGACTTCAGCAAGGGTAAGCCGCAGAACACCGCGAGATTGATTCTTAATCCGGATACGGGACTTGTGGTTTCAAACGAGAGGTAGGGGGGGCGACGTGAGACGATGGACACGCAGGAAATTTTTGAGGCAGGGCGGCCTGGCTTGCACCGGGCTGTTAGGAGCGCCCCTATTCGCCAAGACAGACCGGCCGCAACCCCCCCGCGACACTCGCGCTGCGCGGCCTAGAACTCTCGATGCTTTAAAGCTGGCGTCGTTTGTCGATCCGCTGCCGTTCCCGGTGCTGCAAAAACCGCAAGGTCGCCGGTCTTCCGCCGCGCTCGGCGCCGCCGATGCGCCTTATTATGCAGTCCACGTCCGGGCCATCGAGGGGAAGCTGCATCGCGATCTTCCGCCTTCGCGCCTCTGGGGTTACGGAGCCACGCCGGCCCCGGTGCTGTTTGAAGCCCGGAGCGGCGAAGGCGTTCTTATTGACTGGATCAATGAACTGCCGCCGGAACACATCCTCAAACTCACCCCTCCGCGGCCGGGCCTGGAGCACGCACCGCCTACACGCCTCTCCACGCACATGCACGGCGCGCGCGTTCCGTCCGTGAGCGATGGCTATCCCGACAATTGGTACGGCCCCGGGAAACACCGCCTCTGCTACTACCCGAACCCGCAGGAAGCCATGGCCCTTTGGTGCCACGACCATGCCATCGGCGTCAGCCTCTTCAACATTTTTGCCGGGCTGATGGGCTGGTATCTCATCCGCGATGACGTGGAGCAAGGGCTCAACCTTCCCTCCGGCAAGTACGAGCTGCCGATGCTCATCTACGACCGCAGCTTCACGCCGGAGGGGCAGTTGTACTATCCGAACCCGCCGGACGAAGGCTCATGGTCGCAGGAATTTTTCGGCGACGCCATGGTCGTGAACGGCAAAGTGCGGCCCTACCACGACGTGGAGCCGCGTAAATACCGCCTGCGCATTGCGAACACCGCGAACTCGCGCTTTTTTTCTCTTTCGTTTTCGAACGGCCAAAGTTTCCACGTCATCGGCTCGGATCAGGGTCTGCTTGGCGCGCCGGTTGAGATGAAGCGGCTCGTTCTTGCGCCATCGGAACGTGCGGATATCATTGTCGATTTCAGCGGTGCGCGCGGCGAGAATCTGGTTTTGGCGAGCGACGAACTCGAGCTGATGCAGTTTCGCGTCGGTAAATACCCCGTAACCGACAGCAGCTCTCTCCCAAAATCGATGCGGACGATCCAACGTATTCCTGAATCTCTGGCCATGCGCACGCGCGTCATGACCCTGAATGAATTCGATTACGACGATGGGATGGCGATGGTCATGCTGCTGAACCGTAAGCGCTGGTCCGATCCCGTTACGGAGCAGGTCAAGTTGAATTCGGTTGAAATTTGGAGCCTCGCCAATCTAACTCAGGATACACACCCCATTCACCTCCACATGGTCCGTTTCCAGGTACTGGACCGTAGAAACTTCTCCGTGGACGACTATCTTGCCAACAATACGCTGCCGCTGCGTTACACCGGCGCAGCTCTGCCGCCCGTGGCGCACGAGATGGGCTGGAAGGACGTGGTGCAGTGTCCTCCGGGCACCGTAACCCGCATCATTGTTCCCTTTAAGGGCTATGCAGGTCGCTATGTGTGGCACTGCCATATTCTGGAGCATCAGGCCAACGACATGATGCGCCCCTACGATGTCCTGAGTTGAGTCGCAAATGACATCTGCGCCCAATCATGGCGAGCATCGACACGATTTAATGCACCCCTGCACCTTGGTCGCGAACCGAGGCGAGTTCGCTCTGGCGACCTGGACGAGATTTTATTAGCAAAGATTTCTATCCGGATGCGGCTTGAGTCGTGCGGTTCCGAAGCGAACACCCGACCCAAAATAGTTCTGCGGACTGCAATCCAAAGAGGCGTGGTCCCTGATGAGGTTCTTTCAATCGGCCGCTAGTATCTAGTGACGTAAATAAGAGTAATATGCATTCGGGTGGACCGAATGCACTTTTTCCTTTTTCCACTCAAAGGGCACAGCTCGAGGATGATAGCTTTCAATGAACAGGTCCATGGCCCGGCGGAGTTCTTGGGGAGAGGTGAAACTCGCTCCTTGCAAGGCCTGGCGGCTCAAAATACTGAACCAGCACTCCACCTGATT
>JASHTR010000505.1 GCA_030040455.1 Terriglobia bacterium
TATTTTTGGCGCCGTGCACGACGAGGCGATGGAAGACGCGGTAAAAGTCACGGTGATCGCTACGGGAATCAAAAATGAAAGGCTGCAAACTGCCGCGCGAGCGGGCGCTTCGAGCGCCGCACCGGCTACGGTAAGGACCGCCGTTCTCCGTAAAGAACGAACGCCCGCCGAAGCGGAAGTGAGAGAAATAACGCCTCCGGCCGCGGACGATTATGAGGTGCCGGCGTTCCTGCGACGTAAAAAGGTGGAGGCTCCGTAAACCGTGGCCCGCCGGGTGGGGGTGCGCGAGGCCGTGCTCGCCCGAATGCTCGAGCACGCCCGGAGCGCGTGCCCGTTAGAATGTTGCGGCCTGCTGGGGGGCGAAAACGGGGTCATTTCAGAAATCCTTCCAGCAACCAACGCGCTGGGCTCCGAAAGGGAATACTCGATAGCCCCCGCCGATTTGGTTGTAGCTTTACGCTCCTTTCGCGAGCGAGGGCTCGCGCATCTTGGGATTTATCATTCTCATCCGCGTGGTGAGAACACGCCTTCCCGCCAGGATATCGAGATGGCCTATTATCCTTCCTGTGCGTACTTCATTGTTTCTCCACGCGCCTCGAGCCGCGCCGTCCGGGCTTTTGAACTTCACGACGGGCGCGTGACGGAAATCGACATTGAAGTAATATAAAAGGCTTGAATGAGGGTTTGCCATGAGAAGAATAACGGCGGCCATAACGATAGGCTTAATACTGGGGCTGGGTATCGTCAGTTTCTTCCAGGTCCGCGCGGCAAGCTCGCAAGCGGGCTTGGCAGAGCGGGAAACGCAGGATTGGCCTGTCTATAACGGGCCGGGGGGCGATCACTATTCCAGCCTCCGCCAGATCAATCGCAAGAACGTGCGTCAATTGAAGGTGGCCTGGATGTTCGATACCGGAGAGCAGGGAGGTTTGGAATCAAATCCGCTCATCATCGGCAACGTTCTTTATGGGAACACCCCGAGCGGGAAAGTTGTAGCCCTCAACGCAGCCACTGGCAAGCTCATTTGGAAATTCGATCCGGGCGTTCCGGGGCGAGTGATCACCCGCGGCCTCGCCTACTGGACTGACGGCCACGATCGCCGCCTCTTCGCCGGCGTCCGGAATTTCCTCTATGCAATCGATGCCAAAACTGGCAAGGGGATTCCCAGCTTTGGAGAGGATGGCAGAATCGATTTGCGCAAAGGGCTGCGCGGCGATTACCGGCAGCAGTCGGTTTCGCTGACCTCGCCGGGAGTTGTCTACAAGAACCTCATCATTGTCTGCGGCGCAAATCCGGAAACGCATCCCGCGCCTCCGGGCGATATCCGCGCCTTCGACGTGCGGACCGGCGCGCTTCGGTGGACCTTTCACACCATCCCTCGTCCTGGCGAATTTGGGTATGACACCTGGCCGACGGGGGCTTGGAAGGATGCGGGAGCCGCCAACAACTGGGCAGGCATGACCGTGGACGTGAAGCGGGGCATCGTGTATGCGCCAACCGGGTCAGCGGTCGCGGACTTCTACGGTGGGGACCGCGTGGGCAATGACTTGTTCGCCGATACGCTGCTCGCCCTGGATGCTGAGACGGGCAAGCGCATCTGGCACTTCCAGGGCGTACATCACGACCTCTGGGACCGCGATTTCCCCGCCCCGCCAGTTCTGCTGACGGTCAAACGCAACGGCAGGGAAGTGGACGCTGTCGCGCAGACAACCAAGTCAGGATTCGTCTTCCTGTTCAACCGGACGAACGGCAAGCCGCTCTTTCCCATTAAGGAATCGCATTACCCTGCCAGCACCGTGCCAGGCGAGGTGGCCTCGCCCACCCAGCCGCTCCCAACGATCCCCGCGCCCTACACTCACCAGTTCGTTAACGCTGAAACATTGACGAATCGCACGCCGCAAGCTCACGCCTGGGCCGAGAAGCAATTGGCGTCGTACATTAGCGGAGGGCAATTCATTCCTCCAAGCCTTAACAAGCTGACGGTGGACATGCCGGGCTTTGCCGGCGGCGGGGAATGGGGAGGAGCGGCCGTCGACCCCAGGACCGGAGTCCTTTATGTCAACGCCAATGACACGGCGTGGGTCGTGGGCCTCATTGTTTTCCCCAAGCCCGGAAGCGAGGGCGAGGAGATCTACCAGACCCAGTGCAGCGTTTGTCACGGGATCAACCGTTTTGGCTCTCCGCCCGCTTTCCCTCGCTTAGTAGGGATCGACACGAAGCTCACGGACCAGGAGATTGCAGATAAAATTCATCAGGGTGGAGGGCGGATGCCCCCCTTTACAAACATCAACGGCGAGCAAATGAAGTCGCTGATCCAATATCTGAAAACCCCTCCGCAGTGGCACCGCCCGCACCGCAATGGAAAAGCGGCGGCTCCGGCACGACCCGCCATCACCGCTTCTCGGAAGGACATGCCCTACGAGACGATTGGTTTCCGCAGGTTCCTCGATCCTGAAGGGTATCCGGCCACCGCGCCACCCTGGGGTACATTGAGCGCGATCGACATGAACACCGGGAGGTATCTCTGGGAGATTCCTTTCGGGGAATATCCGGAGCTGGCGGCCAAAGGAATGAAAGATACTGGATCGGATAATTACGGAGGACCGGTTGTTACCGCCGGCGGCCTGATCTTCATCGGCGCCACAGTCTTCGACCAGGAATTTCACGCCTACGACAGCACTACCGGCAAGCTGCTTTGGGAAACTGAGCTGCCTTTATCCGGCTTGGCTACTCCTGCTACCTACATGGTGAATGGGAAGCAATATGTGGTGATTGGCGCAGGCGGAGGACAGACGAGCAGGAAGCCCTCGGGCGGCATGTATATCGCTTTCTCATTGCCTTAGTCGGCGCGCAGGTCTACTGCGAAATCACCATCTCGGACGTGCTGGACATCGTCGTTGTCGGCAGGAACGAAAACAGCCAGCTAAATTTGTAACTTAGGGAGACTTCCACCGAGCAGCCGGGGCTGTTGGTCGGAGTGGTGCCGCTCGGGCAGCCGGTGTTGCCGGTTACTACCCAGCTCACGTTGACCGTCAGGCTGCTCGTGCTGAGGTTTGGGGAAATACTTTCAATATAGCTGGTCACAGAGGCCTGGGTGGCGGGGCATCCTGTAACCACGCTGCTGCACGCCGCGCCACGCACAATCGCGTAGCGCGTCGCCGCTCGCGCCGCGTAGCTCAACGTGTGGTAGGTATAAAGCGCCCGGCCGAAATCCAGGGTGCCAAACACAAGGACAAGGAAGATCAAGATGGACATGGCAAACTCCACCAGCACCTGTCCTCGTTCGCTCCGCTGACTATGAAGGGATCTCTGCATCATCGTTCCGGCCTTCCAGAGCCGCCGGCCAGACGCGCTGCTCGCAGGGGCGCTTATTGCGATACGCGCATCACCGCCTTGCCATACGTGGTGAAGGGTGTTGGCAACCCCGGAAACCCGCTTAAAGTTGTAAAGCTGGCCGAGGTGTACACCTCGACGAATATGATTTCGTGGTCTCCCGACGGGCAGGTGTCCTCGCACCCAGCAGTACCGCTACCGAGGTTCGTGAGGGTGCCCGTATCGGTCGAGCACGCACAATAATAACTCGCACTCGCCTTGAGGCCGGGGACGTCGGGGGCATCGTCCTGAGCTATTCTAGCCATACCCGCCGTGTCTCCCGCCGTGATGTTGCTCTGCGCGCCGTAGGCGGCGCCAGCACGGGCGGCATTATTGACCTCGATGCTCACGTAAAAAATGCGGCCTATTTCAACCACGCCCAAGAGCATCAGCGTCAGCAGTGGAAGGAGGAGGGCAAGCTCCACAAGACTCGACCCGCGCTCGGACTTTTTCGCCTCTCCCAAGCGGGCGGCCAGCCCCTTCTTCCAACTGCGCAGCACAACCTTCACCGGATCTGTCGTTTTCATACCTCACTCCACCAGCACGGCGGCCTTAATCGGCGATTCCCCTGACGGAAGCGTGGAATAGTCATCGTTGATGCAGGAGGCGCTTCCGGTAAAATCGATGGTTTGGGCGATTAGGAAACTGTAGGCAGCCGTGCACGTGCTGCTCAGCGTGATGATCAGGTTGGCATCAGGGAAATATAATGCTCCCGTGAGCGCCTCCGTGGCGCCGCTGGCCGTGATGGTGGCCGTAGCTTTGTCGCTCGGATTCTGAAATATCAGAATACCTGCGTACTCTCCCGTGGTGGGCGCGCTGAGGGTGAAATCGGTTGCCGAGGTGGTGATGTCGATTGACCCGGTGCCATCATTGTAGAACATCACGTTGCTCCCACCCCCCGTCACGTTGCCGGAGCCGGTGATCACCAGGCCGGTTGAGCCGGTAAGAATATACGTTCCAGCCGTAAACGTCAGCGTGACTGACCCGGAGGCGGTAATTGTGATTCCGCCGCAATAGACGCCTGGGTTGAGGGTATAACTACCCCCCGAGGTCGTAATGCTGTAGTTGGTATGGTTACAGGCCCCTACGGCAGGCTCCTCGTTCCACAAATAGGACAAGGGGTCGGTGGCCGGGACAATCCCGGTGACGGGCGTGGGAGTGAGAGTGCCGCCGGTGTTCGAATAGCCGCCCACCACGCCGATCGACTTGGCGGTAAGTTTGCCGCCGGTGACGTCGAGACCCGAACCGCTGTCGGAGTCAACGTTGACAGCACATGATGCCGATACGGTGCCCCCGGTAATGTTAATTGCACCTGACGCTGAGGGGTTCAGCGCGTAGATGCAGCCTTGCCCGCTGCCGAGATAGGCTACCGCCCGCGCCGCCACGGTTTCCTGGGTAAAGCCGAGCACGCTCATGAAGAGCGTGGACTTCGGCTGCTGGATGATCACCTCAACAGCGCCCGAGTTGCCCGCGTATCCCCCATAGGAGGGCGGGTTGTTTACCGCGATAGTGACCCCGTTGCTGCCACTCGTGAAACCGTTGGAAGCGGCATCGTCATCGGCGGCCGTTTGCATGTCGCCATAGTTCAATTCCGAGGCTCCCGCCAAAGCCGCTGCATCCGCAGCTTGCTGCATTTTCGTCCGCACGTGCCGGAGGTAGCCGACGTCAATCCCTAGCCCCAGGAGGCCCATAAGGACCACCAGACACAAGACGGCTACAATCAACACCTGCCCGGCTTCATTCTTGTTCCTGGTCATGCGCATCGATCCCTGTGGATTTTCGGCCTTAACCTGCGGCACAGCCGCTTCCCACGTCCAAAGCGGGCGCGTTGCAACTTTCCCTGGATTTTGGGTTGTTTTTAAAAAGCAAGTAGGTAACATTGGCTTTAAGCAACCCCCTCAGTTGCCGTTTGTGGGCAGAACTTCCCCCACATTGCCAACAAACCGATTATACACAACAAACCGTGCTTTTCAAGTCCAACAAATCAACACATGCCTGGGAATGCCTTAGGCAGACGAGCTTCCCGCAACTCGCAGGTGATCAAAGCCTCTAACCTGGGGTTCCGGGCCGATATTCAGCGTGACTTTAGCCTGGACGTGTAACCTCTCGTCCAAGACTAGTAAGCCATTCTTCTGCTCCCAGGCACTATTCACCGGGACGCCCTCTCTATAGCAATGGAGATGCCAATGGGTACTGATGCGTCAACCCAGATATTATGAAGGTGCGAAAAAAATAGAAGACAAGCAAA
>JASHTR010000506.1 GCA_030040455.1 Terriglobia bacterium
AGGCGCAAGCCAGCGGCATGACCGTGGAAGAATACGTTCTTTCCGTGGTGGAAGGAGCTGTGCTTCCGGCGGCACAAACGGCACTGTCACCTGACGAACGGGCGGCTGCGTTTGAGGCGTGGTCTGCCCATCATCGCCCGACCCCTCCCCTGTCGGATGACGCTGCCAGCCGCGAAGCTATGTATGAAGGCCGCGACCACTGATGCGTGTCCTTACCCACGATTTCACGCGGTACGACAGCATTAGCGCCCTTCACCCTGCTTCGATATAGGAGATCCAGCCGGTAATATGTAATGCGCCGAGCCCCGGCTACGCGAGTGATGCCTTGTCTTTGGCGAGTGTGAAGACGTGGCACTGCTTGCGTATGAGGTCGTTGAAGCTTCTGACCTCTGACGCTTCCATGGTCTGCGGGGGCAAATGCGCTTCCCCTCCGCCGTTGACGCGGAGATACACACAAATGTAGGGCGAGACCGCGACTCTGAATGAGGTCTTGGGATTATCAAGGAGCCCCTCTACAGCCGCGACAACCTGGCGTGGGTTCTCGGTCGGCGTCCAAATGGCATTGTCGAACTCCTGTACCACCAAAACAGGATTGTCGCCCGTGATGAACCGTTCCTTCAGGTAAGGCAGGGAAGTGTAAAAGTCAAAAGCCGGAGGATCACTTTTCCATCGTTGCATCATCGCTTTCATCTGCTTGCCCATTTCCGTGAGGAACTCATTCGTGTTGAGTCCACGGCCTATCTGCTCCTCCATGCATTGCTTGTTGGCAAGAGTCCTCACGGTCTGGGAGGCCACAAACTTACCGAGCGCCCCCAGCTCTTTCCCAGGCAGGCCTGTCAGCCCGTTTTGATCTCGCTTTACCCGCCGGGTGAGCCTTGCAAAATCATTCTCGACTTGCTCGTTGAAAAAGTCTTCAAACTTGTCATCTTCAACATCGCCCGTGGTTCTAATGTAGAGGTTCCATTCTTTTCCGACGCAGCGAGGATGGCAATGAACAGCTTTTCCTTGGTTGGCGAATTTCACCCAGACCTTTCCAGAAGAATCTGCGAAGCCTTTTTGGTAGCAGACCGGCAGGAAGTGGTTATCGCGCTTCAGACCTGTCGTCATGTTGGGATGGCCCCTTCTCTTCTCGATCCGCACCGCGTAAGCCCGAGCGTACGCAAGAGCATTTGGCAGTCGCTTCGGGTCAGCGTCCATCTGTATCCATCCGGGGCGTTCGTCCATTATCCAGACCAGGCTGTGGAGCAGGGCAGGCAGGTCGGTCATAAATGTTGCTTTAGGCGAGTCCAAAATCCTGACTGGCGCTTTTCTTCTCTAAAAACCTTGCGGCCCTCTTGGAATCCCGCCCGAAACGCGTCTAACTTCTTCTGCCCTAAACTGGCGTCTAGCCCCTCCTTGATTGCCTCGCCAGCTATACGCCCGGCGTCGCGGATGGAATGCTCCGACCAGCCTGACGCCCCGAGGATTTGCGCGTCCACAGAGATGAGATCAGGCTGCTTGGATAAGGACTGACACCAATACAAGGTCGCCCGATCCCTCGCCTAATGGCAAACCGGTTGCCATCAATTTGAGGCGCCCCGCACAGCCACACCCCCACGGTCCCAGCCAGGGGCGCCTGGCATTCTTCAGGACAGCCGCCGGCGATCAGAAAAGTGGTCCCGAGGCTAGCGTAGTATCGATATGCTTCCTGTGAGACTTCCGGGAAGGCTTTCACGAAGAGACCATCAGCGTAACCCGCGTCGGCGGTACGAATAGCTTCAAAGAGGATGGGGAAGCTCGCCTTCAGAACAGGGTCTGAATCGGAGAGTGACAAGACGTGCCGCTTCACGTCCTCGGACACCTTGGTGCCCAGCCTTGCTTTCACCGCAGCAAAGTGCATGGCAGCCTGGTAGCCCCGGACCCCTAGTTGCAGCTTGCCCTTGAACTCCTCCGGGATCAGGGATTTCTCCGCCTCTGCAACCCCCACCTCGTCGTCGAAGGGCGGCCGTCGGCATATAAGTCGCCTGAGCAGGTCGTATGCCGCCAGGTTGGCGTCAAAGAGTTTCTTCGGCACTTCCTGGGGCGCAGACGGAGTAGCATGATTGAGCGGTGTATCCACGGCGCGAGTCTCTGTGTGCCTTTCAGTCGTTAGCAGTCGCCCGCCACACTCCCGGAGCGCGCCTGCAAGCCGGAGCTACGGCTTGATGATCAGAGGGCGATAAGTCTTACGCATTTCCGCTTCGTCCCATATCTTGTACAGGGACGGGATGATATTCCGCATGATTTCTGACAAGCATGCGCCAGGAACATCATCGCTGGTTGTGTTCTCTCTGTTTACAGACCAGGCCAAAATGTCGGCGGCTTGAAGGCCGGGAGTCTTTTTCATTTCCGCTGTCTTCACATCACCTATGACGTCCCACTTGCAAATTGGACTGTTTCCCTTTGCCCGCGCGGGGTGGCTCTTTGCCTGTTTCCACTTCTCTTCAAACGGTGCCCTGAAGGGCTCGTTCTGGTCAAAGATAACGTTGATGGCTTTAGGCTTGATAAGCCCACAGTATCGCACAAGGTACCAATCCAGAATCTTTTCTGTGCAGAACTCGTTGCACATGTTCACGGCATCCGGAATTTGATACGTTTCGTCCACTAACCTGCGGCGCGCCTCAAGGTCAACCGCACAGTAGAACATTTCAAATTTCTTCTTGTCCAACGTCTGCATGTACATCAGGCATCGGAAAATCAGGCTGAATGCATTTTGGGTGGTCCAATCCGGGCCGCTGAAACCATCCCTTAAATGGGCCAACTCCCGCATGTGAACGTATGACGCCGCCGGCGTGTGATCGGTCAATATGTTCATCCATTCGGCGTCGAAGCCCTGCCAAATATCGTCGGCGCCAGCAAAAGCAGCCAGTGTTAGATAGTGACCACAGAGATTGCCGCTGCTGTCAAGATAAGCGCGTAGGATCATGACTGTTCCTTCGACATCCGACATCGGCGGTTGTGCGACCCGCCAGCGGACTGTTACCAAATGAATTCCAGCGAGTGTGACCGGCGACCTTTCACGTCAAAATTTATTGCGCCGGGCGGGTACCAAGTCTTCGGGTATATCGTTTGTTTTCCGTCTGGGGACGTGAAACTGAATTGTCCCGGCGCCTCATCGCCCACCGTGGGTAGGAGTGCAAGACCCCAAAACCGAAATCTCGCCCCTGTGAGCCGATTGGCTGAATTTGAGAAAGCTGTCACCATGACGCCCTCAATAACCCTGACCTCGTCTCCGCCCTGAACGGGCTTCCTTAGCTCGTCGGCAAACATCTCTACGTCCCAGGCTCCTTGGTAGGCGGTGGTGGCGCAGCGTCTTCAGAGCCGATGCTTGCTGGTATACCGTGCTTCCTCAGAATCTCAACTACTTGCTCGTCTGGCATGTCGCTGGTTCGATAGATGAAGGCGACCGTTCCCCCGGCTGAGACGCCGACAACAGCAAGTCGCTTGCCGATAGGTGTGGCTGAAGGGACGTGTTCCGCCTTCAGTTCGTCCAACAGGCCGTCCCATTTTTCATTTGGAAGTTGGTCCGCCCTAAGAATGTCGATCCGATGTTTCCATATGACGGCGCGCATCTATATCTCCCCCTAACGGGCTTATCATCCCACCGCTGGCTGACGTGAGGCTTTCGTTTTCGACTTGAAGTCAAGCAATCGCGCCTTTGCATATTCAGTGCATCCGGGGTCTGCTTCGGTAGGGGCGAGCACGAGGTATTTTTCGTAGCAACTCGCCGCCTCCTGCATTCGCCCGAGGCTTTCCAGCGCGTAGGCCTTGTAATACCAGCCGAGCACGGGCGGCACTTCAGAGGCGAGCGCATTCTCGCAGCAAAGAATTGATTCTTCAAATTTTCCCATCATCCCTAAGCAAACCGCCTTGTCGTTCCAGTAGCTGGCTTTGCCTTGGCTCAATTCAAGGGCCTTGTCATAGCATCGGATAGCATCTTCGAACCGCCTCAACTGCTCAAGGCACAGGGCCTTAGTGCGGTAAGGGACTGATAAATCCGGGTCGAGGCTAATCGCCTTATCACAGCATGCAATCGAATCCTCATGCCGTCCCATACGACCGAAGGCCCTCCCCTTGGCACTCCACGCGTCGGAATAGACTCGCGCTCCGTACGCTGTAGATCCCATCGCTGTCAAATCCATCGCGATGATTCTGTCGTAACAAAGGATAGCTTCCTGACACCGTCCGAGGTCTTGTAACGCGTCGCCTCTAGATTGCCATGCGGCGGTGCCTGCAGGGTTTATCCGGAGAGCCGTGTCGCACGCCTGAACTGCCTCCTCTGGTCGCGTCATGTAATTTAACAGGACGGACGCCTTTCGAACCCAGGGTCTATAGTCAGAAGGATCGGCTTCGGCGGCCTTTTCGTAGCTCTGGACTGCCTCGGCCGGCCTGCCCATCCGATTCAGGCAGTTGCCCCTGTTTATCCAGGCGGAAACACATAACGGATCAAGCCCCAGAGCTTTCTCGTGGCACTCAAAGGCTTCCAGATGACGCTCGGCGGCGTCGAGGCTGCATCCGTTGGTGGTCCATGCTTCGGCTAGCAACAACCCCATTCTGTGAAGCACCTCGTCGCCATCGAGAGGTATGGCCAGGGCGTCGGGGCAATAGCCGAGTCGCCGCTCCAGACTCTCCAGTTCCCCCTGCTCACCCCAAAATATCGTAGCCCCGACAGAGACATGCAGATTCCACAGTTGTTCGATCAGCGCGGTGGGAGTTGAAGCCCCCACCATCAAAAACTGCGGATCGAACTCTCTCGCCGGTAACCCGTGCTGGACCCAGTGTCCAAATGGCTCAAACCTTAAACCTCGCGCCTCAAGGAAAGCACTGGCCAGGTTGGCTGCATCCTCGTACCTGTGGGTTGAGCATACTTCATACCTGCCTGCCGTCAGAATCCGTTCCATTTCTTCAAGAAGCGTACGGTGGTCATTTACGAGCAGCACCCGCGCCTTCCGGAGGGCGAATCTCGCTAGATCATTGAGTCCGCGACGGACAAGCGCGCTTTCATGCTTCACGAGAGCAACAACAGGGGCACACACGAGGGCTGTCTTTCCGTCTTCGCTCACCGGCTTGCCCTCATTTGGGAAGCTTCTGTCTCGTATCTCTTCCTCGCAACGTTGATGCGGCCTTTCAAGCCCGTAGCCATTTCCGCCAGCAGGTCGCGCCCCTGCTCAGTCTGTTGCTTCAGCCGGGCAATGTCAGATTCGCTCAGACCAGCAATTTCCTCCTCGATCTGCGCAAGTCTGTTTCTAACCTGCTTGATCTGGCGAACTACACGAACCAGATCAGCGGCCGCACCCGAACCCCGCACCAATTCGGGGCTGCTTTCGTATTCCTCAAGGATTCTCCGTAGTTTGTCAACATCGCCACGGTCATAGGCGTGATTCGCTTCCGCCATCAGGCGCTCGCGCTGCTTGCGGTCTGCCTCATCGGTTGCAAGGTCGGGATGCACCCGTTTGGCCACTTCCCTGTAAAGGCTCTTCAGTTCCGACGAGGCAGCAAATTCTCTCAATTCTGCCGCCGCTCCGTGAGCAGCAGCACCGGACTCCTCGGCTCGGGCCCGAGCCTGATTCGCGCCAGAGCGGTTCTCCTCCGTTGGCTCTCTTTCCGCCAGCGACTCGGCTACCTTAGCGTTCCACTCGTCAAGTTCCGCGTAGAGCACGCCCACGTGCCGGAGATACTGCCCCTCAAAAGCCGTGAGTTCCGCCCGCAGATTCGCCACGTAGAGCTCGCGTTCCGCGAGTTGTGATTGCAGAAGCGCGAGTTCACTTCTTTTCTTTGCGATCTCCTCTTCTTCCGGAGACAGCGAGAGTTTCAGAGCGGACGGCTGTCGCCGAGCAACCCCCTCAAGTGGCCCGCTGGGGACTCCGTCGCGTCGTGGTGCGCTTTGGTCCAATCATCCCTCCGGCTATCGTTCGTCTTCACCTGAACAATGGGTCACGCTATGTTCTTATTTCGCGACCACAAGAGAGTTTTGGGTATAAGAACACCCTGAGCCTGTCTTCAAGGTGACGCTTTTGCCTCTCATCCTACCTATCGGCAGATAGGCGCAAAACCATATTCTGACCGCTTCAGGCATTTCCCTTCCTGCCGTGCGCGTGCGCATCGAGCGTGGTTGCCTGCAAGATGGTGAATGCGCCTAACGTGGATTTGATTTTCGCTCTTGCGAGTCTGGGCGATATCGTACGAGGCTTGCATCCGCATGAGCGTGTCCATTTTCAGACGGTGTCCTGACTGCAGTGGGAAGTTGCCGGCGGCGGTTCATGCTCATTTTACGCCACCTCCTGCCGGGTGGCGGGCTGCGATTCATCCAGAATCGCTTTGAGAGCCTATAGATCTCGATAGCCCATAATCTTTCGAAACGACTTTTCGATTTCCAAGAACGCGGTGGCCGACCAGCGCGCCGCCATGCCCGCTCGCCAGCGGCACACACGCCGCGTGCGGTCGCGAACTCCCGAATGCGGATTGTCCACAATGTTGCTGGTGGCCAAACACCGATGCAGCGAGCGCGGAATAGCCAGCCGGTTGATCGTGAAGCATTCCTCCAAGCCTTCCCGCAGCGCCGCGGCCGCATCGGGATAATCGTGCTCCAGCCAAGTGGCGATCTGGTGGAATTTGGCCGTGCCCTCTTTCTGATTCATCTTCCAGGCCGCCCGCATCAGCGAAGCCGTCTGCACCTGCTGTTCGCACGGCAGCCGCCCGAGCACATTGCGCAGTTTGTGATTCCTGCAGCGCTGTACCGGCGTTTCGGCCCCGAACACCGCGTTAATGGCGGTGCGCATTGGGCCCTCCTCAGGAACAGCAGAACTGTGCGGCACTTCAGGGAAGCTGGGTTTGCTTATCTGGGAAATAGAGATTTACGGCTACGTATATACCAACTCGCCCTGGGTCGATCTCTTTTACCTCACTTATGGCTTATCGGCATATAGGCGGGAAACCTTGTGTCACCCTTTCAGATATTCCCGCTCCCGAGACGCGGGGATTCGTCATGCGTCACATGTGGACGTGACTGCTTGGCTCCGCTCCGAGCCGGAGATCTGAGGCTGGATTTCCAAGGCAACTTTCTTTCAAACATCGTGGCTCAACTCGCCGCTCAAACCCTGAGCGGTACTATTGGGCTGACAGGGGCAGACGGCAAAATTACAGCGAGAACAGGTTCCACGTGTCCCCAAGGAGACACAGCGCATGACCGGGATGCAGTTCGTAACGGATGAGAAGGGCCGCAAGCTGGCCGTCCAAATTGACCTGAAGAGATATGGGGCAGTCTTAGAAGATTTTTGGGATGGGTTGATTTCGGAATCGCGCCGCAAAGAGAAGGGGATACCGCTTGAAAAGATCAAAGCCGACCTCATAAAACACGGGCGATTACGTGGGTAGTTATTCCGTCGAGGTTAAGCCTTCTGCCCGGAAGGAGCTTGA
The DNA here is from genome assembly GCA_030040455.1 of Terriglobia bacterium. Taxonomy (GTDB): domain Bacteria; phylum Acidobacteriota; class Terriglobia; order UBA7540; family UBA7540; genus RH2-MAG17b. The sequence continues at coordinate 7,435 of JASHTR010000506.1, forward strand.
AGCGTTGCCGGATAACGTGTTGGCTCGCGTCCTCTTTTAATCGAGCAGCGAATTGGGCATGGCCGCCAACCCGCATTTCCCTCTATCCAAGCGAAATCAGGGCAGCGCTTGCAGCAGGGATGTGGCAAACCACTTTGCCTTCGCGGGTGGGCGCGTGCTCAAGATGTTGCGGCGCCCACGCGCCGCTCGCGCCCACCTCAGCGCCTCCGAGCGTTACGCCTTGGGTGTCCGCGAGGCTCGGTCCCGTGAGTCTCAGCACCTCCGCGCGCTGAACGGGCTGGCCCGCGTCGAGCGTGAGCCTCGCGTCGCGATCTGCATTCTTGTTGAAGACGGCGACCTTCAACGTGCCGTCTTCCGAGCGCGCCCCGTAGGCAGTGAGGAGCGGCCCATGAGCTTCAAGTGTGCTCTCGATCATCTGCCTCGCCCCTGCCCGGTTAAAAAGAAGCAGCCCGTAATATTCCGGGCGCGCCTTGAAACCGTTCTTCGCCGTACCTGCAATCGGCGTGTACCAACCGTATCCTCCGCCGTGGAAGTTGATTCCACCAAAGCCCGCTGCCGCAAGCTGGAACATCATGTCCCCGGCCCATAGCGCGGCCCCAAAAGTGTTGCTGACACCGGACTTGCCTCCGCCGTAGCACGAATTGGTTTCAGCCAGGCGGAAGGGCAGGCGAGATTCACGCATCGCTTTCTGGATTCCCGCAATGCCCGCCAGGAGTTTCGGGTTGGGCTCGAGAAGTCTTTGGAGGGTCATTTGCGGATTCGTCGGCGGACCTTCAGCGTAGTAATGGCTGGTGAGCAGAACGATCTCGTCTCTGAAACGCTGAGCGAACTTTTGCACCCATTCAACGTTGTGCGCCGTGTCGGGTCCGGCGAACCGCGCGCCCGGAACGCGACGGTGAATCGCCCGGTAAAAGCGCTCCCAGTCGCCCGCGTACTTCTCAAAATCATAGTCCGGAGACCGCAGGCCGTTGTGGGAGAACAAGTCTACTTCGTTGCCAAGCTGCAAAGCGATCAGCTTTTCGCCCAGCGTCGCCGCCACAAACTCAGCTTCATCGGCTGCTTCTTCCGGTGCGCCTTTCCCGAGGTTGAGCCCGTAAAGCGCGCGCCAGCCGGTAGCATCCAGAAATCCGCGCAGGCTGCGGATCGCCGCTGTGGTGGTTAGGGTTCGACGCGGGGTCTTGTGTCCCGTATCCGGACCCACAGCGGCGGGAATGGATGCCTCAGTTTGCGGATTCGGATGCGCGTTCCAAAACGCATACTCGCTCGTGTTGCCTCCAATGCGCAACACGCCCTGCGTGCTGAGCCGGCGGAGAAATCCAACGAGGGGGGTATTCTGGGGCGAAAAGAATTCGGGATGCGCAAGCTGTGCGGACTCATAACTGAGCCCCATGTAGTCTGCCGGAATCCGCGGTCCCGGCCTTCCCGGATGCAAGGTAAGCCGCGCAGAAAGCGGCTGCTGGCTGCGGGAGTATAAAATACCTGGAATGGCTGTTCCTAACGCGGCGAGCGCGGTGGAAGATAGAAAGCGGCGTCGGTTCATAATGGCAGCAGTAAACCACACTTGGAGCCAATAGGGCAAGGGCCGGGATTTTGAATGGTATGTGACGTGAAAGCGACGGTTGAGAAGCTGTGAATTATTCGAATTTGTCATGCTGAGCGCAGCGAAGCATCCCGGTATTTGCTTGAAAACAAAATACTGTGATCCTTCGCTGACGCTCAGGATGACAGGCTCCGCACAATTAATTCACACCTTCTGAGGCTTTCCCTGGCTTGTCACGCCCTCTTCGGAAACCATTGCCCGGAGTTCCAGATATAATGGCATTGGCTCCCTGAATGGAAAGAAAGAAGATGTCACCGCGCTTGGGAAAGACATCTGATCTTTGGGCTCAGGCGGCGCTTTACGCCAGCCTGAGTCTTATTATTCCGGGCTGCGCGGTGGCAGGATATTACGTGGGGGACTGGCTGGATGGAGTTCTTCACCACGGGGTGGTCTTTGCGGTGGTGGGAGCAATCGTGGGCGCGGCGGCGGGAATCACCGAGGTGCTTCAGGTGGTCATGAGATGGGAGAAGCGTGGAGAGCGAAGAAACACTTCAGGCCGCAACCAGCCGGATTGAAGCTCGCCTGCTGACGTGGATGCTGATTGTCAGCGCGGTGGTGATTCTTGCCAGCTTGGGGGTGAGCCATCTGCGATTCGCGGCCGGCTTCGCGTGCGGAGCCGCTCTTTCTATCCTCGGCGCGGTGTGGCTGGAAGAGGCGGTGGCGGCTGCCTTAAGGGGTGTGGCGGATCGCTCGGCAAAGCTTGCCACAAAAGAACTGGTTTTTAAGGTCATAGTACGTTATCCTTTGTTGTTAGGCGCACTCTATCTCTTCTACCGTACACATTGGTTGCCGGCCTGGGCGGTGCTTGCGGGCTTGTTTGTTCCACTGGCAGGCGGCGTTGTTGAGTGCTTGTATCAATTAGGTGGAATCCTCTTTCCTTCCAAGCCACAGCGCGGGCTGTGACGAGGAAGTGAGAATTCCCGGTCTTCGGGGCCAGTTTCGGCTCATGTGCGCTGAGCGCACCACCTGAAATAAAGCTGAGCAACATCCGGACAGTTTTGAAACGAGCGGAATCCGGAGAGCGCGGAGGTGACGGTTTGTACTGTGCCTGCGGCATAGAAGCTTGTAAATCCTGGGGTGTGGGGAAAAATTGGCTTCAAGCCAAAGCTTCATGCCAAGCCGAAAAATAAGTTGAAAGTCAAAAGTCAAAGGTTAAAGAACTTAATCTTTATAACCTTTCGACTCTCGACTTTGAACTTTCAACTTGCCTTGGCGTCTTGGCGTGAGGTTTTATATCTTTTCACGGCTTCTGAGAGTTATGGAACATTCATTCTGGTTCGCAACATTGCTCAATAAGCTGCTGGGAACTGCCGTTGCCGCGCTTCTGGTGAAGCTTCACCTCCCGCCCGCGGACGCCGCCCACCCTATCCCCAATTATTTGGCCGGGGAGATTCTGGTTATCATCATTATCATCGTGGGCGCGCTGATCCTGCGCCCTCGCCTCTCGGTGAGCGCGCCGGGGAAGTTCCAACTGATGATGGAGTGGGTTGTAGAGTTTTGCCGCAGCATGGTGGACGACGTGATCGGGCCTTCCGGCCGGCAATACGTCGGCCTCATCGGAACGCTGGGAATTTTAATTGTTCTCTGCAATTTGATGGGGCTGATCCCTGGGATGGAAAGCCCCACCGCGCACGGCGGCCTCACCTTGGGGTGTGCGATCGTGGTGTTCATTCATTACAATCACCAGGGAATCCGCCACCACGGTTTCGCAGGTTACGTGAAACACCTGAGCGGACCGCTGCTGGCCATTGCCTGGCTGATGTTGCCTCTGGAGATTTTCAGCGGCCTCTTTCGGATGCTTTCATTGAGCGTTCGTCTGTGGGCCAACATGATGGTGGGCGGGTTGCTCGAGGGAATTTTTACTCCGCTGATCCCGCTTCTGATCCCCGCGCTTCTCATGGCCCTCCACATTTTTGAATCTCTATTGCAGGCCTATATATTCATGGTCTTGCCGGTAGTCTATATCAGCCTGGCGGTCACCGAAGAGCATTGAAATGCCCGAAATGCATGAGGCAGATCCGGGAAAGAAATCAAGCTAAAGGAGAATGGAAAACGTGCGGAACAAGATCATTTACCTCTTGACAGGACTTGCGGGGATTCTTGCGGCCGCTCCCGCGTTCGCGCAGACCGCAGGAAGCGCGGCGGCCAGCGGAGGCGCCAGCGGTGCCGGACTGGCGGCAATTGGCGCGGGCATTGGCATGGGCATCGCCTCAGGACTGTGCGGCATCGGGCAAGGTAGAGCCGCAGGAAGCGCTTGTGAGGGCGTGGCCCGCAACCCCGGAGCGCGGCCCTCCATCTTTCTCTTCCTGATCCTGGGCTTAATCTTTACTGAGTCCCTCGCGCTCTACACGCTGGCGATCATCTTCATCAAAATCCATTAGGTATGCTGCCGCTCTGAAGAGCCGATGAAAGTGGCAGCCACGGTTAATCCCGCGCGGCGGGACCGTGGCTGCCTGATCCGCTTCGTGCCGCAACCGGCTTCACGGCGTTGTTCTTGCAGGGTCAACCCAGCCGGTATACCCGCCTCGCGTTTTCGTAGAAGAGTTTGCCCCGGTTTTCTTCACTCTCGGCCCGGGTAAGGAATAGAAGTGTCTCCACCCATCTCTTCAAGGTGGAAGCAAGCGTACAGACGGGCCAGTCGCTGCCAAACATCACGCGGTTCCAGCCGAAGCAATCAATGGCGTGCTCGATGGTGGGTCGCAGGTCGTCGGCGCTCCAGCTTGTGAGGTCCGCTTGGGTGACCAGGCCTGAGATTTTGCAGTTGGCGTTCGGATAGCTTGCGATTTCGCGGAGGTGCGCTCGCCACGGTTCCACAAGCCGCTCTTTGATCGGAGGATTACCACAATGGTCGAGAACGAAGGTGACCTCGGGGCATTGCTTCACCAGGTTGATGGCAATGGGGAGTTGGCGCGCCAGGACGCAGATGTCAAACGAGAGGCTCCGCGAGCCGAGGCTTTTCACATTTTCAATAAAGGTTCTGCCTTGGCCGAGCGCGTCCGGCTGTGTATGCAGGACGCGGCGGATACCCTTCAAGGCCGGATAGCCGGAGATTTTATCGAGATATTCACCGAAGCCCTCCTTCTCCGGTCGGCCACATGCGACCACGCCGGTGAGCGGGTTGTCCGGACTTTCAGCGAGATTCAGGATGTACCGGGTTTCCGCGAGCATGAAGGGCTCATCCACGTCGGCTTCGAGATGAACGGATTTCTCGATGCCGACGCCGTCGATGGCTTCGAGATAATCTGCCATTCGGAAGCTATGGTTCAGCCGCGGCTCGGTCTTGCACCAACTGAATGAAAAAAGTTCCATGTCCCAAAGGTGCTGGTGAGCGTCAATTATTTTCATCGTGCATATTCCTCCGTTTCGAGCCAACGGGCCGTTCTTTTGGCAGGGACGCATCCCCGCGCTATTCCCCCGG
>JASHTR010000507.1 GCA_030040455.1 Terriglobia bacterium
TCCTGCTTCTCCTGGCGATTGTCACCGGGCTCTACACTTTTCAAGCGAACCGCAAGACCTTTGAAAGGCTTGGTCATCTCGCGCAGCGTCTTCAATCGCAGTCGGAACAACTGCGCAAGCTCTCCTGGAAGCTGATCGACGTTCAGGAGGAGACCTTGCGCCAGGTCGCGCGCGACCTGCATGATGAATTCGGCCAAATTCTGACGGCCATCGGCATCACGCTCAGCCGCGCCGGCCAGAGGTCCGACTCACCCGCTTTAACCGAGGATATTCAGACTGTGAAGGGCATCGTTGAGGAAACCCTCCGGAATATTCGCGACCGCTCCCAAATGTTCCGGCCCGCCATCCTGGACGACTTCGGCCTCGGCAAGACCCTGGAATGGTTCGCAAGTCAATTCTCAAGGCAGGCCGGCGTGATGGTTCATCTGGAGGGGAAGGAAGTTGTTCTTCCGGGCGACCAGGCTATCCACGTTTACCGCATTGTTCAGGAGGCGCTCAGTAATGTGGCGCGTCACTCGCAGGCTCAGGAAGCCTGGGTCAGCGTGGAGCAGAATGAAAAAGGATTGATGGTCCGAATCCGTGACCAAGGCAGAGGCTTTTTGCCGGAGGCGGCAATGAACCAAACCACCGGCGAAGGACTGGGCCTGATGGGAATGCGGGAAAGAGCTCAACGACTGAACGGCACCCTGAAAGTTCACTCCGTGCCGGGTAAGGGAACTGTAGTGAGCGTTTATATTCCTGCTGGCGAGCGGGCTGGAGTGGCGATCTCCTCGCCCACCCCGCCTGCGGCTTCCCTCCTTGATAGAGAGGAAACCAAGGGGCAGTTCGCCGGCAGGGACACTGGTGCTACAACGAGGTGAAATAAGACATGACCGCTCTTGAGCAACGAAAGAAGATACGGGTTCTCCTCGCGGACGATCACACGTTGGTGCGCCAGGGCTTCCGCCGTATCCTGGAGGAAGACGCGCGCATTACGGTCGTGGGCGAGGCGGCGACGGGCCTCCGTGCGATTGCCCTCGCCAAAGAGCTCAAACCGGATGTGGCCGTGCTGGATCTCTCCATGCCGGAGCTTGGCGGCCTGGAGGCGGCGGCCGAGATCCTGAAGACAGACTCCTCAGTCAAAATCCTGATCCTCAGCATGTACTCCAATGAAGCTTACGTCCGCAAGGCGTTTGAAATTGGCGCGAAAGGCTACATGCTGAAGGATGCGATTGAGCTGGACCTTACCCGCGCCGTCGTCGCCCTGGCGGAAGGCAACGCTTACATGAGTCCGGGGATTTCAAATCTCGTGATTGAGGGCCTCAAAACCGGCTCGTTTAACGATGCCCGGCAGGATGCTTACGAGCGTCTGTCTCTGCGAGAAAAGGAAGTGCTGCAACTCATCGCAGAGGGAAAATCCAACAAGGAAGTTGGAACTCTGCTCGGCATCAGCGCGAATACTGTTGCGGTCCACCGGGCGCGGGTGATGGAGGTGCTCGATATCCATCGAACGGCGGAGCTGGTCCTCTATGCGGTAAGAAAAGGCCTCGTGCTGCCGCGGTAACTTTGAAGTGATGAAGGATGTTAATTTCTTCACAGCTTCCGAGGGTTGATTGCTGAAAGCTAAAAAAGGAGCGAGCCATGGTCCATGACACCCTCGTCTGTCTTCTGGCCGGAGGGGCCGGTGAGCGCCTCTATCCGCTCACCCGCGACCGGGCCAAGCCCGCGGTTCACTTCGGCGGAGCTTACCGCATTGTTGATATCACCCTTTCGAATTGCGTCAATTCCGACCTGCGCCGCATCTTCGTCGTAACGCAATACAAGGCGCTTTCGCTCAACCGGCATCTGCGGGAAGGTTGGAGCATTCTGAGCCCCGAAATGGGGGAATTCGTCCAGGTGCTTCCCCCTATGCAGCGAGTCAGCAGCAGTTGGTATCAGGGGACTGCCGACGCCATATACCAAAACCTCTATTCCATCGGCAGCGAGCCGGCCAAGTACGTCCTGATCCTCTCCGGCGACCACGTCTACAAAATGGATTACCGGTTAATGCTCCGGCAGCACGTCGAATCGGGGGCGGATGTGACCGTTGGAACCATTGAGTTTGACCGCTCCGAGGCTTCGCGCTTTGGCGTAGTGGAGGTCGACTCTCAAGGGCGCATTATCGGCTGGCAGGAAAAACCCCAGAACCTCGAACCGCAAGCTGCCGACAAGTGCCACGTCTCGATGGGGATCTATTGCTTCAACCGTGAGCTTCTGATTGCCGCAATGCAGGAAGACGCCGACGACGCGAATTCCGCTCACGATTTTGGCCGCAACGTCATTCCCAAGCTGATCGACCACCGCCGCGTTTACTCTTACAACTTCGTCGACGAAAACAAAAAGGAAGCGCTCTACTGGCGTGATATCGGAACGATTGAAGCCTATTACGAGGCGAACATGGACCTGGTGCAGGTCTCCCCCATCTTTAACCTCTATGATAAGCATTGGCCCATGCGTACCTACCAGCGGCAATATCCGCCGGCGAAATTTGTGTTTGCGCAGGAAGGGCAGCGAATGGGCATCGCCGCGGACTCGATTGTGTGCATGGGCTCCATCATCTCCGGGGGAAAAGTCCTGCGGTCCGTGCTTTCATTCGACGTGCGAGTGAACAGTTTCACCGAAGTGGAAAACTGCATTATCTTCCCTCACGTTCAAATTGGCCGGCACTCCCGCATCCGCAAAGCGATCATTGACCGGCACATCGCAATCCCCCCCGGCTCGACCATCGGATATGACCTCGAAGAGGACCGTAAGAAATATCACGTCACGGAGAGTGGGATCGTCGTGGTCGTGCCGGAACAACGCCAGTTTGAAGAGCCGGAATAGGAAGGCAGAGACGAGAGACAAGAGACGGGCTTCAGACCTTCTCTCGTCTCTTGCCTCTGGTCTCTCGCCTCTGCTGATAATCAATCCTCAACTGCCGCACGTAATGGTCTGCCTCGCGGGTCGGCTTAGGAATACGGAGCCCATCCAGGCACTGGGTCACCAGCTTAACGGCCGAATCCAGCGAGACGCGATGACCCACGGTGACGTAAATCGGCTTCACCCGCTCGCGGGT
>JASHTR010000508.1 GCA_030040455.1 Terriglobia bacterium
ACAAATGTTGCTGGCTGGCCAAATATCGGGTAGTGCAGTTTCGAGAAATAGCTTTCGAGCTGCATGCGGACGCGGACATCCAGTGGATAGGGCGAAGGTGATGTGGAAGCGGCATTCCGGCTCATCCAAGCGTCCAGCGAGTCGAGAACCATCCTCTGAATCTCAGCCGGGATGTTGCCGGCATCGGCCAGCTCGACGCCATTAAGCTGCTGAGCTAAGGCGTTGATCTGATCCGCCAAGCCCTGCTGTGGTACCGTTGCCGGATTGCGCCTGGGGGGGGTGGCTTGAGCGATCACGCTGCTGGCCATGGCCACGACCACAACGGCCACGCCAATGCGCCACCTCCACCGAAAATCAGATTCGGGCGACAACCTTGTAAGTTGCTGGATGTTCATGACAGGCGTTTGGGTGGTTCCGCATTTCCCTGAGGCCCGGGGAAAGCGGGCAAGGATGCTCCTCCTCAATATTGATGCACGCCCGTTACCGTGCCATCGGTGAAAATGACAAATAGCACGTGCGGCGGCTGCCCGTAAAGCCAATCTTCTTCTTCGGAACCGTCCGGTTTGTCTTGCCGAATCTTGTGGTCAGGCGGACCTTTGGCGGAAAGAACCGCGTCCTTGTCCATGCCAATCGCCACCTGGTGTTTCTGGATCGCGTCCTTATATTTTGGTGGCTCGGAAGGGGAATAAAGCACCGTCGGCGATCGGCGTGAAAAATCCAGAGCCTCGCTGAGTAGTTGTTTCACCTGATCCACGGAGGGGGTGGCATCGACCCCGGAAAGGGCTAGAGTGATGTAGGACCCGTTCGAAGGGGTAGTGGAATTGTCCTGCGAAACTACCGGCGTGGGCGTGCCCATGCCCAACTCCAGGTGGTTGTACCAATGATCGCCCCTTTTCCCGCCGCCGTTAATGGTGAAAACGATTCGGCCCGGCTTGAACTTCATTGCGGTGATCTCGACCGGCATGCCGGGACCAACCGATTCTCCCTTTGCGTGCAACTCCTTTACGGCCTGAGTCTGATTGATTTCGCCGGTCGCATTGACGTGAATTCCATGCTTACCCCACGGCAGCGGAACTTTGGCAACCGCCACCTCGTGGGCTAAGCCGCGAACAAGCAGCAACTCATTGTAATACACCGCTGACTGTTTCGCTTCAAGCGTCGCGACGCCCGAAGCCATCATGAAGCCTAGAAACAGCCCCGCGAGAACTCCGACTTTCCATGCCCCACAACGAGGACACACGCTCTTCGCCCCTGGGATGCCCAGCCCTTGCTTACCAACCCTTCGTCAATACCACCATTGTACCCCTGCCTGCGCTTGAAGCAAGGGGGCGATTTTGAGCTTCTTTCCACTGCCCGGAAACAAAACGGCCGCGATTGCTCGCGGCCCGTTTCGGAGACTCTCGCGTGTTGTCGATCCACACGGGTTGCGGATTCAGTGTGTCGGCGGAGCGGCTGCCTTGGTGTGTGATGCCGGCTGGTAGGTCCCTGGTACCGCACGCAGGCTGATCGCGATGCGATTCCATGCGTTGATCTCCGCCACCGCAAGCGTGAGGTCCACCATCTCCTTTTCTGAAAACTGCTTTCGGGCGAGTTGATAGACTTCGTCGGGAACATGACCCTGGCTCACGAGCGTGACCGCCTCGGTCCAGGCCAGGGCTGCCCGTTCGCGTTCGGTATAGAACGGCGTTTCGCGCCAGGCATCGAGCGCATAGAGCCGCTGTTCACTCTCGCCGGCGCCGCGGGCGTCTTTGGAATGCATATCGAGGCAGTAGGCGCACCCGTTGATTTGAGACGACCTCATTCGTACAAGCTCGAGAAGCGGGGCTTCGAGACCGCTCTGGCGAACGTACTTCTGGAGCCCGCCCATCGCCTGCAGAGCCTCGGGTGCTACTTTTGCGGCATTAATTCTTTCCTGCATACGTAACTCTCTTTCTCCCGCCCCGGCGCGCAGATACTTGCGTTATTTTTATTTAACCCTCATCGGGGAGCTCATCCTCTGCGGCATCCGTGGCACGGACCAAGGTTTCAAGCTTGGCCCTCAAGACTTCCGCAGCCACGGCGATCCGCTCAAGCGATTCCCAATAGGCCTCACTGCCGCGCTTGTGCTGCCGGAGATTTTTCCGACCGTCATCGAGCGCCTCGGCGGCTTCAATGGCCTCGGCAAGCGCCCATTCCACGGTTTCCAATAGGGCTTCCCCTTTCACCACTTTCGTACTCATTGCTGCTCACCACTTTCTTTCCAAACGCCTGTTGAGCCTCACCACCTGATCTTCCCAGCCGGCTAACTCCCGCTCCCACGCCGCAATTCGTTCGCGATTGGGATGGGCCTTCGCGCGTTCAATTTTGATCTTCCCTTCGTGCTCCTTAATTATCCGGCTCAATCCCTCAACACGCGCCCTAATTTTTCGATTTCTCCCCATCGAACAAGTCTATAGTAGCACCGCAAAACCCGAACGGGGGCACAAACCCGGGCCAGGGCGAAAGCAGAACCCACAGGTGTCAGTGTGTATGACCGTCTTGTGAGGGCCAGCCTGCCAGTTCTCGTACACGTAGAAGCTCATCGCTACTCCTACCCAAGAAGCAAAAAAGCCGCGATTGCTCGCGGCCTCTTCAAAAAACTGAATATGATCTCTAAAAGCTGATTGCTGACAGCCGATTGCTGAGTGCTGTCAGCTTCTTTGACAACTGGGTTGAGCAGCCACGCCTTCGAGAGTTTCAAATTTGAGATTTGAAATTCCCGGTTGCCGAGCCATCTGCCTCGGGCCTGCCCGACCGAAGTCAGGCCCCGAGACCGGTTCTCTCTTAGAAAGGAGGTGATCCAGCCACAGGTTCTCCTACAGCTACCTTGTTACGACTTCACCCCAATCATGATTCATACCTTGGGCGCTATC
>JASHTR010000509.1 GCA_030040455.1 Terriglobia bacterium
GAAGCGATTATGGGCATTATTCTGGCCACCGTTTTCATTACCGGCATTCCCTCCCTTACACACGTCCTTACCGGTATTACAACGTTCTCTTTCGTTACGCGCTGGGGTGGCTGGCTCTCACTCATTGCCTTCGCGATCATCGCCTGGTGCCTGATCCGAATCCCGAATAAAGTCAAAAAGGCTTGAGGCATCTGTGCTCTCTGCCTTCAGGAGAACTTTAACCCAGAGACCGAGGTGCTCCGTGTTCTCTGTGTTAAGGCTTGAAAGGCACGGCTAGCGAGAGCTTGTAGCGCAGCGTTCGCGGTTCAAACGCTGCGGCGTTTCAAAAGCCGTGGTTCGTGTCTCGCGGTTCGAATCACGAACCACGCGTGACGGTCCTTGAAAAGCCGCAGGTTCGATAGGCGGACCCTGCGCTACAAAGACGAGGGTAAATTCCCTATGCCCATCGGCGACCCGGATCAACATAGCAAGCCACAAGCGTTTCCGGCCAGAACGTTACCCGGACTTTCACGATACGGCTGGCAGGGAACAGACGCTGCAAACGGCGCGCGGAAAGGAGAGCGAGTTCCTGAACCGCGCCTTTGGCAATATGGGTTCCGAGCAGGCGGTTGTATTCGCGCTGCGCCCACTGGGGCATGAACTGGATGAAAGGCAGGTGGTAATGGCTTTCGAAGGGATACCAGTAATTGGGCGTGGTCACAAACCAGCTCTTTCCAACCCGCATCACTTCCCGCGCAAACTGCTGTTGCCGACCCTCGCCGAGAATATGCTCGATCACGGCGTTTGAAAAGACGACATCAAAACTCTTATCGGGGAAGGGAAGCGAGCAACCGTCAAAAACGGCGTAATGCGACCGCGGATAATAGCGGCGCGCGCTAATGACCTCAGCAGGATCATAGCCTCCCGCAACAATTTTTTCGGGGTAAGGGTAGATATCTTCAAACGTGTAGCGCAGAAAAACCTCGCCGCTGGCGCCGATATCGAGTACGCGGTCTTCCGGGGCGGGCCGGAAGAGCGAGCCGAAAAGGTCAAACTTCTTTGCGCGCGACTTATGGCTGAATTGCTTCAACAGCCGCCGGAATCCGGAATCAGACATAACGATGAAGAAGTGTACACCGGCATCTCTACTTCCGGTCAACAGCGAGCGTGTTTTTTTCGTTCTTCAGGAGATTTGAATAATAACCGGCTGCGCCTCGAAGGCTTTCTGCAAAATCCCGCAGCCGCGAATCCGCCGCCAGGATCCCAGCCTCACCGCACTCATAGATCTCCTCAATCGAGCTGAGCGCGATCGTCCGGTAGTGGGAGCGATCCGCGTGAGAGAGCGGTTCGGCCAAGGGCAAAGCCGCCTGTGAAGCTTCGCGCGGAACGGCCCTCCTTTCCGCGCGAATGCGAAACGCATTGCGGACTTCTTCGTTCGGGCAGAGTTGGAGCAATCGGATGAGCCACTCGCCGCCAGGTGTGAGCGCGCCCATCTCCCACTTCCGGTAGGCGGGAAGGCTGCACCCAATAATCTGCGCCATCACCTCCTCAGAACGCCCGAGCGCCTCGCGCAAGCCACGAATGGCAGCGGGAATATCGGTTTCGCTCAGTGTGAACTTATCATCGATCATGGCAACCGTCCTCCAGAGACTTCAATAACATTCTTCGGCAGTTGGAGAGCTAACCTTAAAACCAGAAACCAGAAATCAGAAGGCAGAAGGCAGAAAGCAGAACGCGGAAGGCAGCGGGCAGAAAGCACTGAGCTCCAGAAGACCGCCAGCGGCAGGCATTCATTTTCCGTCTTCTGGTTTCTGGTTTATGTTATTCTCGCCCTTCAGGAGGCGAAGCACGTGTGAGATCGGTTGCGGTTATCGGAGGCGGTCCGGCTGGAGCGACGGTTGCGGAGAAATTGCACCGAGGAGCGCGAGAAGCATTCAGAGTCACGATCTTCGAGGAACGGCAAGGCTGGGAGAAGCCATGTGGTGGGGCGCTGCCCGCCAAGGCGCTCAGGCGCTATCCCTTTCTGCTTGACGCCGGCGAGACGTTCAGGAGAGCCAAAGAAGCGGAGCTGGTGGCGGCGAACGGGGAGGCAGTTCGCTTCGCGCTTCGCGCGCCCTTGGTGATTTATTCGCGTGCCGTTTTGAACCGCCTTTTGCTCGATCGGGCTGAAGCCGCCGGGGCGCGTGTGATCGCTGACCACATCCGTGACTTCCGTCGCGACCGGACGGGCTGGGAGATCAAGGGCCGTGAGGAAACTTATCGAGCGGACTTCATTGTCCTTGCAGCGGGAGCGCGCACCCCGTTGCGCTCGCGCTTCGCGGCCGGCTTCGCGCCGCAGGATTTGATGCTGACCTTCGGCTACTACGCGCCCGGATCGGATTCCCTGCTGCGTATCCAGTTCATCCAGGATTTCGAAGGCTACGCCTGGGCGTTTCCGAGGCAGGATCATCTCTCCCTTGGCATCTGCGGCAAGGCCGATGAAACTAACATGGCAGCGCTCGCCCAGCGCCTCCGCCATTTCATGCAGGTGTTCGGATATTCAAGCGAGGGCGCATCCGTTTTCAGCCACCTGCTGCCGGCAATGAGTCCTGGGAGCTGGGAGCGCCTCGAAGTTGCTGGAGACGGCTGGGCGCTGGCGGGAGACGCCGGTGGCCTGGTCGATCCGCTTACCGGCGAGGGCATTTATTTTGCGATGCGCTCCGGTGAATTGCTGGCGGAAGCATTGCTCAATGACGCCCCACAAACTTATCTCGAAAAAGTGCGGCACGAGTTCGGACGCCGGCTCGCTGTGGGAGCGCGGCTTGCGCCACGCTTCTATCGCGGCAAGTTCCTTGGCAAGTGCTCAACCACCCGGCT
>JASHTR010000510.1 GCA_030040455.1 Terriglobia bacterium
GCGTAACCCACCGGCGAGCACAACTCGACGCTCTGGAATCCGGCGTCAGCAAGCTGCCTGATCGTGCCGGGGAAATCCTGGGCGATCATTCTCCGGACGGGCCAGGTTTGGCATCCAATAGGCAAACCCAGCGGATTCGCGCGTAGCTTCACTTCTCCCGCAGACAAAAATCCAGCCACCACCGCGCTTGTTGCCGCATTCTTGAAGAACTCTCTTCTTGAAATTTCAGACATTCAGTACCTCTTCCGCTCTCAGGAGGATTTAAAGGGGGGTAAGTCTTGGTCATCCCGCATGCGGCGGCTAAGGACCGCTTCAAGCTGTCCAGCTAACAAATGGGAAATGAGCATCCGGTTACCAATACCACGGATCCATTTACGAGATCAATGGCCGCTCCATCTTCAACGCGAACGCAGCCAACGTTCTCCCTTCAATAAGCATTACGGGTTATGGTAGCATCGGCGCTGGTGGGCTTACGGAAGATACGTATAACACCTTTACTTATAGGGACGACGGTGTAGGCATGGTGCTCGGATCGCCCACCTTCGGGCATCTTCCTTCTGCTTTGGACCCGCGCGAGGCAGATTTTCGAGTCGGGCTGACTTTTGAGCCTCGTAGTCTTGCGCCGTTGTGGTGCTGCGCCCTACCGCTGCATCGCCTTCGAAGGCGAGGGCGGAGAACAGCGCCACCACGGTGAATTTTAAGTCAGGAGGGTTACGAGTGAACGAAAGAAAGACGTCAGAGCAGTCAACGGAAGCCCCCCTGTCATCCAGGCGCGAATTTTTGAAGACTGGCACCGGAGCAGTAAGCGGGCTGGCCATGGCCACGGCTGCCCTGCGAGCCGCCGGCCTCAACGGCGCGCTTAAAGCCGGCCGCCCCAGTTTCGTGTTCTTTTTGGGAGAAGGCGTGCGCGCGGACGAGCTCAGCGCCGCAGGGAACAAAATTATTTCCACCCCGCACCTGGATCGGATCGTGAAGGAGGGCGCAACCTTCCGAAATGCCTTCGTCGTGAACGCGCTCTGCCTTCCTTCGCGCGCTACAATCCTCACCGGCCTCTACTCCCATTCGACGGGCTGCGTCGACAATCGAGGCCGCGAATTACCCAGCGGCGTGCCAATGTTTCCCGACTTGCTTCGCGAAGCCGGATATGAAGCAGCTTTCATCGGCAAAGCCCATGTCAAGAACTTAAGCCATCGCTATTGGGATTATTATTTTGGCGTGGAGGCAGCCGGAGCCAATTATTACGATCCTGTGATTATCGAGAGCGAACGCGGCATTGCCAAGCCGCCAGAGAGCCGTCACGGTTATGTGGACGACGTTTTGACGGACCGGGCGCTGGCCTGGCTGAGCCAGGAACGTGAGAAACCGTTTTGCCTTTTCCTTTGGTTCGTTGCTCCGCACGCTCCTTTTTACCGGCCCCGCCGCTATTTGGATCTCTATGACGGTGTCCCGATTCCAAAACCCAACACCTTCGACGACGATCTACGCGGCTATCCCGGAAAGCCCTTGGCCTTCCACGAAGCGACGAACAAGATTGGCACGACCGTCTCGAGTGGCTGCGCGCGGTCGCTCGAAGAGCTGGTGAAAGATCATTACGCCGGCGTCGTCACCAACGACGATTGCGTGCGACGCATCCTCGAATTCCTAGAGCAGGCTGGGATCATGGACGATACCGTGATCTTGCTCAATTCAGATCATGGCTTCTTTCTCGGCGAGTGGCGGTTTTATGACAAGCGCTTCATGCACGAGCCCTCGATCCGCGTCCCCTTAGCCATCCGATATCCAAAGCTCATCAAGCCCGGGACCGTGCTCACCGGAATGGCGCTCAACCTGGACATTGCTCCTACAATCCTCGAGCTTGCAGGCCTGCCGATTCCCCGGTGGATGCAAGGCAGCAGCCTGGTTCCACTTCTTAAAGCCAGCGGCCCGGTAGCGTGGCGCAAGGATTGGCTTTATGAGTATTACGAATACCCGGGCGCAAACCAGGTGCGCCCAAATCGCGGTATCCGAACGGAGCGCTACAAGCTGATCCATTACTATCTTGAGCCGGAGCAGTTCGAGTTGTATGACCTCGAAGCCGACCCCGGCGAGCGCCATAACCTCTATGGAAACCCCGCAAAGGCTCAACTGGTGGATAGCCTGCGGGAGCGCATCGAGCAGCTTCGAAGAGAGACGGGCGATGTATACATCTACGAGACGCCCGCGGGGGAGGAAACAACCGAGCAGCCGGGGTAGCGGCCCAAGCCCGCTGCTCGGAAAATCCCGCTGGTGCTCTCGATCCCTGTTGGTTGTTCGAATCAGGACTACAGAAAGGACTTTGAATAGATCAAGCCGAGAGATGTGGCGATGATGGGGAAATATCGTCGGTAGCTGCTTGCGAAAGGGAGAGTATCCGACCGTTGTCGGAGAGCGATTTAAAGATAGGGAGGACATTCCAGTGACTCGAAGACGAAGGCTGCTAATCTTGGTCATGGTCGCCGCTTCCTATGCCGGTACTCTTTTGCGGAGTGGCTGGGCATTGCCAGAGGAAAAATTGCAATTTACGGTCAGGCACGAAATGATTGCCATGCGTGATGGCGTTCGTTTGCACACCGCGATTTTTTCTCCCCAAGGCCGGGCGGGGCTGTTTCCGGTTCTGCTGATAAGAACGCCTTACGGCTTTGACGACGACCACCGACTTCTGAACCTGCTGAACACCTCCTATGCTGACCTCGCCCGAGATGGCTACGTTTTTGCCTTTCAGGATATCCGCGGCCGATATCTTTCCCAGGGCCATTTCGTAATGCTGCGCCTGCCCTGTGCCCCACATGCCCCCCAATGCATCGATGAGGGCACGGACGCCTACGATACGGTCTCCTGGCTGGTGAAAAACGTCCCGCACAACAATGGCCGCGTGGGTATGTTTGGAGTTTCATATAACGGCTGGCTCAGCGCAGTGGCGATGATCCATCCGAATCCCGCGCTCAAAGCAGTGTCCGAGCAGGCCGCGCCCGACGATATGTTCCTCGGCGACGATTTCCATCACAATGGTGCCTTTCGCTTGAGCTACGCCTTTGAATATGTTGCCAGTATGGAGCGTGGCAAAACCAACAACCCTTTTACTTTCTCTCGCTATGACACGTTTGAGTGGTACTTGTTTGACCTTGGCCCGCTGTCGAATGCCAACCGCCTTTGCTTCCACGGTCAAATCCCTTCCTGGAACGACTTCGTCCAGCATTCCAACTACGACAGCTTCTGGCAAAAGCAGGAGGTGTCTCATTATCTGACACGGGTGACCGTGCCAGACCTCAACGTGGCGGGATGGTGGGATCAGGAAGATTTCTATGGCCCGGTCAAGATCTTCGAAACGCTGGAGAAGCACGACACTCAGCACTGGAACTTCCTGGTCGCTGGGCCGTGGAATCACGGAGGGTGGGGGGAGGGAACGGGGCGAAAGCTCGGGCGCATCGACTTCGGCAGCAACACCGGCGAATACTTCCGGCAGAAAGTCCAGGCGCCGTGGTTCGCTTACTGGCTGAAGGGGCAGGGCCGCCTTCCCTTCTCGAAGGCGCTCACGTTTCAATCCGGAACGAACCGCTGGGTAGCCTACGACGAATGGCCACCTCAAAAAGGCATTGTGGAGCGCAAACTCTACTTACGCGGTGGCCGCCGCCTCTCATTCACCCCCCCTACCCGAACGGGAACCGGTTTCCGGGATCAATACATTTCTGACCCTGCCCATCCCGTTCCCTACCGCCATCGTCCCATTGAGGAAACCTATGGTCCCGGGAGCTGATGGTATACGTGGCTTGTTGAGGATCAGCGATTTGTGGACAACCGCCCCGATACC